>JAZABE010000502.1:0-17561 GCA_036137535.1 Planctomycetota bacterium
CCAGGCGACAACATCTCCATCGCTTTCCTGGAATCATTTTTCACAAACTCGTACGTATGATCGGCATCGACAAACACCAGATCCATCGTGCCAGAGTAAGGGCTCGTATCAAATTCCCGAGTGTCTGCCTGGTGAATTTCGATTTTTTCTTCCCACTTGGTCTCCAGAAATGCTTGGCCAATCTTAAAATCAAATGGAATATCACTTCCCACTCCAGTTCGATGCGATCGCCGATCACCAGGTGGAATATCGAGAGTATGAATTTTCGCATCGTTTTCAGTGTTAGCAGCAATCGCCAACGTAGAGGCACCGGTAAACGTCCCGAATTCAAATATCCTTTTCGGATTCAAGATCCGGCAAATCGTCGAAAGCACCATTAATTCATTTTCGGGCATCGCCCACAAATGATTCCGAATTTGTCGAGGCAACATCGTCACCTCCGTCTGTTCAAATTCCGGCCAAACTTCAATCGGCTGCAAAGCGGGAATCAAAAATGCAATGCCTGGTTGATTTGTAGTCGGGCACGGCAACCGGGGCACATCGTGTTTTGTTTTAGCCTCCATGCAAAGGACTTTTTGCAAAAACGGTGGCGTACAGGACCTCGCGATACGGACAGCATTTCGACAGACTCGACTTAATGTGTTTTTCTTTTCGTTCATCATTATGCTGCCCTTGAATCGGTCTGGTTCGTTTCCTTTGACGCCGAAGGACATCGCATATTTTCAACGATCTTGGAAAGAAACTCTCGACAACTGGTGTTCCAGTTGGTGATCTCTACCCGGGGAATCTTCAATTCCATTTTTTCGCTCTCGAGGTTTTCAATCAAATGGGCCAACAAACCAGGGTCTTCCAAGCCAAAATATTCCGCTAATTCTCCTCCCACTTCTCGATGAATCTTCGTGTCAGAGGCCAACACCGGCAAACCGTGATAAAATGCTTCAACGATAGGGAGCCCAAAACCTTCAACGATTGAAGGAAACACCAAGGATTTCGCGTTTTGGTAAAGAAAACGTAGCTCGTTGTCCGTTGCGTCTTCGAAAAAAAACAGCGACCGATTGATTCGAGGATGATTCCGGATGCGATCGGCAACGGCATCGCACATCCACCCAACTTTGCCGGCAATGACTAAAATCACGTCGTCCCGTTTTTTCCAAACTTCCTCAAACGCGTCTAATAAAAAAGAATGGTTCTTTCTCGGCTCAATGGTGCCAACCGAAAGGTAAAACCGAGTTCCGCTTAAATCCCCAACGACCGACTGAAGCCGTTGTCCAAATTGGCCATCTCGATCAGAGTTCGCTGGATGGCAGGAATCAAAATCAGCACCTAGCCGAAATGAATCAAATCGATCCGGATCGGCATTCGAACTGCAATGCTCTGTTGCGTATTCCAACAGGTCATCCCGAACAGTTTTCGAAATCCCAATCATAAAATCCGCTTGGGCAATCACCAGGTCAAGCCAATTTTTAAAAACCACGCGGAGGGGCTCCTCGTGAAAACCAGGATGTCGGACCGGGATCAGGTCATAGACGACCGTTGCAACCTTCACGCCTTTTAATTTGGCTGACTGTAAAATTTCTTCAAGCGGTAAGTCCCAGGACGCATCCAGCAACACCAGGATGTCACCTTTTCGGAATTGAACGGACTGACGCGTCCATTTTCGGTAAGTTGTTGATAGCCAGCGTACTGCCGTTTTCGGAATCAAAATCTTCCGTAACCGGGACAGGAATTTCAGATAGGAAGTGCCGAGCCCCTGCCGAATTCTACAAAGAAAAGACGCGATTTTTTGATGCAAAGCAACCCAAAATTTGACTGCGAATTGGAACATTCGTTCGTCAATTCGGGTACTCCCATCGAAGCCGACAGCTGTCAGGTGGCTTCCCTGGCAAACCACCGGAACACATTCTATTGTCAGCTCCTTGGCAACGTTTTCAGATTCTCGGGTGATCCTACGCACGACACGTTGAATCCCCGTATTAAGATCAGTCGTTGCGGCTATCGTGACATCCAAAAGTAGACGCTTTTTGGGATTCTCGGCATTACTAGTTTCCTTCACCTGATCGATCACGCCGCTGCCTCCGATTGTCCTGCAACGGATTGATACACTTCGAGCGTCTCCCGGGCCATTTTTTGACGCGAAAATTGTCGAGCCTGGTCTAACCCTTTTTCGATCATCTGAGTCCGGATTGAGCTACTGTTGACCACCGTGAGCATCGCAGCTGAAATTTCTTCAATCGAATAAGGGTCAAACAGAATTGCCGCGTCACCAGCAACCTCTGGCATACTCGAACGGTTGGATGTCAACACGGCTGTCCCACAGGTCATACCTTCCAAGATAGGAAACCCAAAACCCTCATAAAGCGACGGATAGACGACAGCGATCGCTTGGGAATAAACGTTTTTCATTTGGTGATCCGGCAAGTAACCCTCCCGAGAAACCAAATTTTGCAGATTCAAATCGGCAATCAGCGTTTGTTCCTCATGGGTAAACGGTTGACCTCCGACACAGCGAAGTTGCAGGTCCTTGTTTTTCTCTGCTACCGGGGCGAAAGCCCGGATCATCCGCTCGAAATTCTTGTAGAAATTCCTTTCTCCGACATAGAGAAAATAGGGTTTTCCTGAATGCTCTTGAGGCGGACCGGGAAGCGGATCAAATTCACAACCCAGATGAATGACCCGAATTCTTTCTTCGGGAATATTGTAGTATTTCTGAAGATCATACTTGGTTGAATGAGAAATGCAGATGACCGCATCGGCGCGATCTAAGGCTGATTTTTTTAACCGAGTCTGCTTTCCATGAGGGTCCATTTCCGCAGAAAACCGCTCGTGGATTAAATCGTAGACGGTGAGAACGGTTGGGACGTCTATTTTATTGGCCAGTCCACGCAGAGAACTGTAATAGTAAGTTGGGTGAATGACGTCGGGAGCTTCGGCAACAATACGATTATACGAACGTTGGGCAATGATTCTTTTGCGCAGAGGCTTGATGGGCCAAAGAATGGATTCACACGTTTCTATGAACGTGGAAAGATTCGGGTGGCTCGGCGATACGGTTGGCCGGTTAGGTGCTAGCAAAATCGGGTGAACCGTGTCCGACAGATTGTGAATCAGACTATTGAAATATCTGACCACTCCCCCGTATTTTTGAATGCGGTAAATGACTCCGTCGTATAAAACACGCATATTTGATCTTCCTTGATGCACCCTCCAGTGTTAGGACTTCAAGTGATCTGTCAACCTCAAACGTTACGTTGACTTGTTCCTCGCTTAGGCGTTACGATTTCTCAATACCGCGGCGGTCTCCGAATACAGTCTCGACCCAGCATTTTGTTCGCAAATCAGCAAATCAATGGGAAAATTTTTTTTAATTGATCAATCGCTTAAAAGTGTCGGGGGACATCATTATGACTATTCCAATCTGGTTTCCCGTGCCGCTGTCGATGCCGGCTGGACCGTTGTCGTAGCATGCCACAGGAAATTCAAAGAGGTGTCAGCGTTTCACAATTGTGCGGTACGCAATTGGTTTCGGTTGACGACCTATGCTAGCTGCTCGGATCTTGTCGGCATCCAGGACATGGTCTCTCAACGCAATAAACCGAATTTTTTCAAGTCACTCTGTCAACGCTTGGGATTTAACAAAGACAACCAGGTCGATCGACAACGCAATCAAGAAAAACGAATTCAAACCTTTCGCGAGGACTGCCATGCGGTATTCACAGAGCAGCTCAGTGAAACCGATGTTATTTTTTTTACAACATTATCCGACTTAGAGGCCCAAGGTTTATACCAGTTTCTGCAGGATCGTCCGGATGCCAAGTTAGCCAATTGGCACCTCCAGTTTCACTTTCCATTGTTTCGTGGACGCACACCCCAATATCAGGAACAAGTAAAAAACATCTCACTGGTTCAAGATGTTTTCGATGATTTCAACACTCTGACGTCTACCAATATCCGGTTCTATGTAACGTCCGAAACACTGAAGGATCAATACGAGCACACCGGCTACCCGTTCGAGAGCCTCACGTACCCGGTCAATCCCAATCTCAAACGATTTCCCGGAACACCCTACAAGCCTCAACTCAAGGCAAACCTCACATTTGCGGGGTCCATCCGAAAAGAAAAAGGAGGAAACAAGATTGATGCAATGATCAACGGTATCGAACAGGATTTTGGAGATGCCGTCTGCTTCAGCATGCAAAGAAAAAAGCCAAAATTAATCACAAGTTTATGGCAAGTCTTCAAAAGACAAACCAAACAACCCAATCTAATAATCCACCAATATCCATTAACAGGCAAAGACTATCTCCACTATATCCGCAACTCGGACATTGGCCTGCTAACCACCTACGAAAGCGAAACCTATTTTTCTCGCCGGGCGGGAATCCTGGGTGAATACCTGACTGCCGGAATACCCGTCATCGTTCCTGCTGGTTGTTGGCTTTCTGATCAAATAGAAATTCACCAACAGGCTTATTTAAAATCGTTGGTCGAAGAAAATCGCCCAAATTCTTTCTCCGTTAGAGCAAATTCAACTCTCTGCCAAGCACCGGGGAAAACAACCGTGAACTTTACCTGGGACACAAACCCGACAACCGGTGATTTTCGGTTGGTGATTCTGGAATTCGATGTTGTCAAACCTTCCGAGCACGGTAACTACCTCCGGGTCGTCTGCCAGCAAAAACCTGAAACGGGAAAAACCAATTCAAAATCGCAGATTATCGGGCAGGACCGGATTCAAAGCAAACGGTACGTTGCCTTTTATGTCAACAGAGACCAAAATGATTTAGACTTCGAAATCACCCCCGCCTTCGGATCCCGGGAAGGGCGACTTGAAAATATCAGGGCAACCCAGATCAATGACAACAAAATCATTCCCCGAAGTGTAGTTGGCTTGATCGCCGAAACCCCCGGAGAAACAGTTGATTTAGCCAGTGAGATGATCCAACAGTACAACCATTACCGAAATTCAGCCCTTGAACTTTCAAGCCATTGGTTTCATCGACACGATCCTGATTTGACTTTCCGAACCTTAGTTAAAAATTCCGGGCTTCCTTCAAACTCATCCTTTGAAAAAGCTGCATAAATGAATGTTTTAGTCGTTGGTGGCGCTGGCTACATTGGTTCGCACATGGTTCGGTTATTAGATCGCTCCGGTCATAAACCGATCGTGCTCGACAACCTTTGTGATGGACATCGTGATTCCGTCAAAGGTCATCCGTTGGTTGTTGGCGAATTAGCTGATCGTGACTTACTGGATCACTTATTAGCGACAGAAAAAATCGATGCCGTGATGCATTTTGCCGCATTCGCCAAGGTTGGTGAGTCAGTAATTGAACCCGCAAAATATTATGTCAATAACGTGGTGGCAACTCTTGAACTTCTCGAAGCAATGAGAGCACATGACATTAAAAAATTTGTTTTTTCCAGTACGTGTGCGACTTATGGTGAGCCGGAAACCATTCCCATCAGCGAATCTGAACCTCAGATACCCGTCAATCCCTACGGATTTACAAAACTGGTCATCGAAAAAGCGCTAGAGGACTACGCTAAGGCCTATGGATTTGGCTTTGCGGCACTTCGGTATTTTAATGCGGCAGGAGCATCACCCGATGGTGATCTTGGCGAGGACCATGATCCAGAAACCCACTTGATCCCTATTGTTCTTCAAGTCGCCCTAGGGCAGCGGGAACATGTAACCGTTTTTGGAGAAGATTATAGTACGCCTGACGGAACCTGTATCCGGGATTACATCCACGTTGACGATCTTGCCAAGGCCCACCTCACTTCCCTTGAACAATTGAAACCCGGGTCCGACATTAAATTAAATCTGGGTACCGGAAGTGGATACAGTGTCCGAGAAGTCATTGAAAGTTGCCGTAAGATTTCTGGAAAAACGATACCGATTGTTATGGGTAAACGCCGTGCCGGTGATCCTCCGACACTGGTTGCCAATTCGAGCGCTGCCAACAAAGTCCTGGGATGGTCCCCCACGTATCGAACTCTCGACGACATCGTCAAAACGGCATGGCAATGGCACCAAAATCACCCCAACGGGTACAACAACTGACCTCGGCCCACGAGGAACTCAATCCAACAGGGGCTTTTGGTTCTTCTTCCCGCTCATCCCGTTGGCCGATTTGTTTTTGAACACCTGTACTTTGATTCCCGGTTCAAGATCAATCGCCCCGGAAATAGGGATCCATAATTTTGATTGCTGAAACTGCCGCAAAATTAAATCAGCAAATTGAGATGAGTAAGCATAATTGTAGTTAAGTTGAATCTGCGATATCGAGTCAAAAGTGGGGGCGATCAAATAATCTAAATTCTTCGCAGAGCGGGATGCCAAAGCCGCAATCTTGCCCGAAATCAACTCACCGGGAACCTTGTCCCAATTCGCCTTAGAAGGCAAAAACCAATCATACGATGCCACGTATTGGATGCCGCCGATTTCAAGCGTTGTTTCATTGACATAGTGCGTCTCCCAATCAAATTGCAACATGCTTTCTAGGCTGCCCACGCTAAGCGAAGTCATTAAATTAACCCCATAAGTCAATCTTTCTCGATTACTTTGTTCGGCGTCAATTTGGATCAATTGGAGAATCTTCCGGTGAGCCGCTGCATTATTCAAAGTTTTCCGAGAGTGATTTAGATAACCTTGAGCACACGCCCCAAAAAATAGCACGACACCGAAAAGAACAAGGTACCGAAACCGCGGGTTGAGGCTCATGGGCATAAGGATTCGATCAAACAGGAAAAGGGCCCCGCAAGCAACGAAAGCAATTGATCCTGGCAAACTGACGAAAGGGTTGATATCGGCTCGCTTGAGAATCAAAAACAGGATCGGCGCACAGCTCAGCCAAAAGAGCCACCTGATTTCGAGTGAAATTTTCTTGAACGGCTTTGCAGAAGCGAATCGGCTTCCACCGGGGACAGGCCGACCGAAAGCAAACATGGTCAAGAAAAAAATGCCAACATAGGGCCCAATGCTTTTGAGTGCCGCAAGAACATGCTTGAACGATCTTCCCAAGGTCACCCCGGCATTGGCATCCGTATTCCAGATAAAATAATAGTAGTAAATGAATTTAAAGTGCAAAAGATAAAACCAACCAGCAAGCCCAAAGGCGACCCCAATCACCACTAGAATTTGCCACAAAAATTTTTTGCGATCAGCAATCCAATAGAACCGGTGACAGATCAACGGGACAAACCCAATCCCAAAATAGACCGGGGCAATCGCCCGAGAAAGGCAGGCAGCTCCGACCAGGATGCCGGCAAAAACAAAGTGCCGCCACTGACTTGTTCTCAAACCGATCAAAATCCAACAAGCCGAAGCAACATAGAGCCAGGCCATGGGCAAATCCAACCGAAGATCTGAAATTCCAGCAGTCGATCGATAGAGGGCCCCAACCAAGAAAAACGGGATCAGATTAAAACTAATCTCTCTTGAGTTGCCGCCTAATTGTCTCAAAAAAGCAGCGAATGAAACTAGAAAAACAGTAAAGTAACCAACCTCAATCCAAACACCAATGGATCGAGAAGCTTCCATGAAATAGGAAAAGGGAATCGCCAACAAATACGGAAGGCAAATCGTAGAGCTGGTCGTCGTGGCATTTAGCAATGCTGAAAGCAAGCCCTCCTGTTGGCGAATCGAAACGACATCAAAAACCCGATCGTAATAGCTAATTGAATCAAAGAACGGAGCCTGGTGTTGATACAAAGCTTGGTTGAGATACTGGGCAAACAGACCGAACCCGATCAAAGCAAAGGCCAAGATCACCCAATGCCAGTTTCCTGCTTGAGCCGACGGCACAGACCGCAACCCATCGTGAGATTCAGTATTCAACGGATTTCCACTCGGCAACTTGAACGGTCTAAGAGATCGGTAGCCTCGGCAACAATCCCGTCGACCTGATTCGATGAAACAAACGCGATTTTAGAGCGTGAAAGGATTCCCCTGAATACCGATTTGCCTGATTGAATAAGCCAAAATTACTGTGGGGCGTTCGTGGGGCTACGCACACGCGACCATCTGAGATTCCAGTGATTCAGCTCTTCCACGGCCCAACCCTCAAACGCCTACAACAAATCCTGGAGTTCCTCGAGGGTAAGAATGGGTATCTCCAGTTTTTCGGCTTTAACACTTTTGGAACCGGAACCACTTCCCGCAACTAGGTAATCCGTTTTTTTACTGACACTACCGCTACATTTTCCACCTAGTTTCTCCACGGCCTGTTCCCAGTGTCGCTTGCCTTCAACAAACCCACCACTGAAACAAAATATTTTTCCTGTCAGCTTTCCGGCCTGGGGGACCTGCGGTTCCACATACTCCAATAACGCGTCAATGTCGCCCGTTTTGGCTGCTAAGTAATCACGGATCGTTTCAGCTGTTTTCGAGCCGACATCTTCAACCGCTTCAAGATCTTCTATCGACGCATCTCGAATTGCTTGCAAACTCCCAAAGTGATCGGCCAGTGCTTTCCCAGCAGATTTACCCGCAGCATCGATCCCAAAACTGGCCAAGAGCTGCCAAAGCGGAATAGGTTTTCTGACTTGCTTTGCGATTTCGATTTGAGATTCCAATTCATCATCGCCCAGCTTTTCTGGTGAAGGAATCATCTGAATCCCTCCAATGGCAAGCAAGGACTGCCTCCGTGTCAGCCCACTCGACTCAGCCCTTTCCAAATTCAGCCTGTAAAAGTCCGCTGGACTCCGGACAGCCCCCCCTTCAACCAATTGTCTGACCCGGCTCTCGCCTAATCCCAATACACCAAACGTTGACAGGTAATGGCAAAGCGTACTGATGTTTTGAGCCGGGCACTCTCGGTTTTTGCAATAGAGTTCCCACATCTCTTCTGTGCCACCCTGATCAAGTGATGTTGGGTAGCCACAGCTGGGACAGGTTTCCGGTATTTCAGGTTGTCCTTTTCCGGCGATCACGGCCGTGACTTTAGGAATGATCTTACCCGCTTTGCGCACTGAGATCATCGATCCGATCGTGATTTCATTCCGCTGCATAAATCCGGCGTTATGCAGAGTTGCCCTAGAAACATTGGTGCCAGCAAGTCGCACAGCATCAAAAATCGCCACGGCAACAATCTTTCCAGTACGGCCCGTTTGCCATTGAATTGCCTTCACAATGGGTGTCGCCTCTTCTTCCCGAAATTTCCAAGCGATCTTTCCACGCGGGTTCCCGGTCACCGGGTCGCCGTGCCGTCCAAGCTGTTCCTGGTCTTCCAAATCGTTCACACCAATGATCACGCCGTCGACTTCAAAATCAAGACTGGGAATATTGGCCTCCATCTCCTGAAGACTTTCAAAATCGAAGATCTGAGTTTCACAGTATGGAATTCCCAATTCTTGGCGGCACCACTCTGCCCTTTCTATTTCGGTCCGATAGGGAGGGTTGGAGAGCCCTTCAATGGTATAAGCAATAAAACTGAGTCGCATCATCCTTGTTTTCTCAGGCTCTTTGAATTGCCGAATGCCCCCGGCGGCATGATTACGAGGATTAGCACGTAGATTTTCGCCCGCCGCTTCGAGCTCTTGTTGGACCTGTTCAAAGTCTGACAACCGGCAAACCAATTCCCCACGAAGCGAGCAAGTTTCGTTTCGCTTTAGCGTACTTGGAATTCCTTCAACGTATCGAACCTGTTCCGTGACATCTTCCCCGTTCACGCCATCGCGTGGCCGCAGTCCTGCGCCCACGAGCTGTCCATCTTCGTAATAAATCCCAAGTGCTACGCCGTCCAACTTGTAGGCCTGATAAAAGTAATCCTGCGCAAATTCAAATTCTTCGCCACGGTAGCTTTTGTTCCCCAATCGAGTCATGGGACTATTTCGAACAGTTGGGGGACTCTCTTTGGTAGCATCAATCAGCCACTTGAATAATTGTTCCTCCTGCCTTTCAACATCCTCATGGCTGGCTTTCTCAATCGAAGTCATTGGTGGATCATGAACGATCTTTCGGACTTCTGAATAGTGTGTGGACGCAGTCGCCGTATCAAATAGAAAAGATTTTGGTCGGAAACTCTTCAGTTCACGCCTTAGTCCGTCGTATTCCCCATCCGTTACGGTGATACCAGTATCCGGGTGCGTACATTCTTCACCGCGCTCGTAAAGCGTATCAAGATGGCTGATGATTCGTTCTAAGTCGTCAGCACGACTGACATCAATATTGCTCTTTTCCGTCAAGAAAATATTCCAAACCAAGGGCGTTGAAGCCATACAATATAGGTCTTTAAGAGTCAGCCGTCACGTCACCGGCAATTCGCAGGCTCGGCTCTCAATTTTTTTAGGCCGAATTGACGATTTGACTAGCTCGCCATGATTTCCAGCAAATGAACCAAGTGAGCCGGGATCGGTCGATGCTCCTGAATCACTTCGGAAAATGGCGTGGCGATTGTTGACTCGCCTTTCACACCAATCATTAAACCCGTCTGACCCTCAAGAATCGCGTGAACCGCTGCTGAACCCATTTGTGTGGCACGCACCCGGTCTTCGGGAGTTGGTGATCCTCCGCGTTGCAGGTGACCCAAAACAACAATGCGCGTGGAAAAAGGACATCCTGCCTCTAAAAGGAGTTGATTAATCCTAGTGGCATCGCCAACTTCATCCCCTTCGGAAACGATCATCATGATCGATCCTTTTCCCCGGTTTTTCAGCAGCTTCAGGTAGTCTGCTATTTTGTCGATTTCCGTAGGTGTTTCCGGAACCGCCGCAACCTCTGCACCGCAAGCCAGTGCAGCATGCACTGCGATGTAACCACTGTGGCGACCCATAACCTCTATCAGGAACATGCGTTCATGACTCTCAGCGGTATCGCGTATCTTGTCGATAGCTTCAACTGCGGTGTTGACCGCTGTCGAAAAACCAATCGTGTAATCAGTCCCCCCAAGATCGTTATCGATCGTTCCGGGACAACCCACGATTTGTCCGTTCCAGACGTTGGCAAATTCAATCGCCCCGCTCAGCGTCCCGTTGCCGCCAATGGGAATCAATGCGTCAACTTGATTTTTATTGAGTGCAGCGGCAGCTTGTTGCATTCCTTCAACCGTTCGAAAACGCTCACTGCGGCTACTCCGCAAGAACGCGCCACCTTCCTTGGACCAACCACTAACACTTCTCAAGGTTAAATGCGGTTTACCATCTGCGTTTAGGAAATAGTTTTCGTCAATCACACCGTCATAGCCACAATTGATCCCAACCACAGAATGTCCTTCTGAAATCGCCGTTCTTGCCACTGAACGCACACAGGCATTCATTCCCGGTGCATCACCTCCGCTGCAAAAGACTCCGATTCTCATTTTGTTATTCCTTCAGTTGGTGGATCGGGAAAATGTTCTTTGACATAGGCGAGGACTTTTTCCTGGTTCTCTTCAAGCGTTCCCTCCTCCAAAAACGCACCGGCAGCAGCCTTGTGTCCACCCCCGTTAAATTGCTCGGCAACAGCACAGGCTGTCAAATCACACCGACTGCGAAAACTGAGTTTAAACCCGCCAGAAAGCTGTTCCACAAAAATCACAGCGAACCGAGTTCCAGAGATCTCCAAAGTTAAGTTAATCAAATCTTCCGTATCTGAGGGAACGGCACCAGTGGAATCAAAATCATCACGCGTAATGTAGGTATGAACCAGCTGCCCGTCCAATTCGGTTCTAGTTCGCGCCAAAACAGTTCCCCGCAGTCGCACTCGTCCCAACGTTTCCTTTTCGTATAAATCTGCATAGACACCGGCAGGTGAAGCACCTGCGTCAATCAATCGTGCCGCATGCTGGTAAGTTCCACTACCGGCCGATGGGAACCGATACCAACCCGTATCCGTTGCTATTGCGGCGAAAAGCGGTGTGGCCATCTTCTCGGTAAGTTCAACCCCCAGGGCATCAGCGGCTTCAATCACAAGCCGTCCGGTGGCCTCTGCCGTTGTGTTCTTGAAAAGCTCTGCGTCAAGATCGTCCTCGCTGACATGGTGGTCGACAATAATCACTTTAGCATCAGTTGACTTAATGACCTCACCCATTGGTCCCAGTTGAGCCCAGGCGCTGGTGTCGAGAATCATCAAGACCTCACAGCCAATGTCTTCCGGTTGTATATCATCATGAACGGCTTGAACTCGATGATCTGGATCAATAAACGCAAGGTTGGGTGGTGTGCTTTGACCATTGACAATCTTAACTGTCTTTCCATAGGCTTCCAGAACACCGGCCATTCCGATCTCACTGCCCAAGGCATCACAATCCGGCCGGATGTGGCTGATTAAACAAAATGTTTCATGCTCATCAATGACCTGCTTAAATCGGTTCCAATCAATCATTCATTTCTTTCGTTAGGAGTTTTGGCTTGTAGAACCCTGGCGTTCGTGGATAAGTAACAGGGGAAATTGTCTCGGTTAAAAATGCCTTCGCCAAAAAATGCGAGAGAACCCGATTCCGGTGAGCGAACCGTGATTTGATAATTGCCATTATTATCTCTAGCAATGATCTTAGCTTTCCATTGAGAATTTCTAAAATCACGTGTTTCGGACTTCGCGGACCAGAGTTGAATCTTATCGGGTTTCTCAACCGTCGAAATAGTCAATTGAACGGAACCTGTTGTGGCTGAAAACTTCCAGTTGAATTCAGGCATTGCCTGCGCTCCTGCGGCTGCCATTTGAAATCCATTCAGAGTCCCGATCATTCTTGTGTAATCTTGCAGACTATGTCCATTGTTCGGAACGTAAACTACATATTTTTGGTTCTTGAGATCGTCCCAGTAAAACTTCAAGGCATCAATCGGCCAGTAAGCATCGTTAGTGCCAATAAACAACAGCTTGGGTTGGGTCAGCCGTTCCCGGTACGAATAGGGATCTACGATTTCCCGGAGTAATTTTCCTTTTTCGGTAGAGAGTAATTCCTGCAAACCGCGATCCGTGTAGTCCCTGATCTGGTTGGAATATTTCCCCCAGGCTGACTTTTGATGGTCCATTTGCGGTTTCATGTTCAACACGTCAATCACCATGGGCGCGATCGCAGTGACCCGGCGGTCGGTTGCTCCACTTAACCAGGTCGTCCAACCGCGTTTAGAAGCACCTGTCACCGTAAAAGCGTCCAAGCTTAATTTCCACTGCTTTTTGGCATAGTCAACTGTTGTGTCAATTGCCCGGTGTGCCGATTTGACCATTGGAAGCAGTAAAGGCCAATCACTTTTACCCGTGCGAATAAATTTCTCAAAAGTATAAGCAATGATCTGGTCCTCATATTTTCCATCAAATATTGGTTGATTCGGAACCTGGAGCAAAACAGCAACGGGGCATTTGAGTTGTTCAGCAACTGATGCCATTCGTTTGGCTTCCCGGGGCAATTCAGCTGGCACCGTTTCAAACTCACTTTTCCAACTTCCGCCGCCGATCAACAGCAGAGCATTGCGGCAATCAGTTTCACACGATTCTGGTTTAAGAACATACAACTGGTGCTTCCAGACCAATCCCTGCCACGTCTGTGATGTTAAAACCAATCCCGCATATTCCGTAGACCCGATCTTTCCGCCGCTTATTTTTTTCCAAACGTAACTAGAATCTTTTTTCAATAGATAGTGGTCTAGCGCTGTTTGGGGGCTCCCTTTGCGTAAATCATCTGCCGATACCGGGAAGCTGATACCGACAAGCAATATCGCCATAATGCTCTTGCAGTTCATTTTCGATAGCCCTGTGTTATCTAAGATTGAAGTTCAAGAGTGCCCCAAAGGCTCGGGTCTTCGGCAAATGGAAAACCCGGGCCAACACTGAAACATTGCCAACCTAACTCACGATCCGAAATGGAATAGGTAAACCCAAGCCGAGACTGCTCACTGGGGTCGTAACCAGACAAAGCAGCCGCAGGAAGGAATGCAGATAGGCGATAACCATGTTCAATACGCCGGGATGCCACAGGAATCCTCTCTGCATTAAGAGTTCGGGACTCCTCTCGCGCCCGGTTTATTTTTAACATGGTTGAAATCGCAGCGTCCTGAGTCGGACCCGCTCCCGCGGGCATCAACAAGAACCGATGGCAAAATCTCGATGCTCGATGAATGTTCTTCGTGTCGCGAGTATCGACCCATATTTGAACATGGTCACTATCTTCAAGCCGAGTTTCCCGGCACCAGGGTTGCTGAAGCTTTCCGACAACCAGGACGTCAAACAAAAGACCCTTGGCTGACCATCCACAGCGAAAATCAGCAAATTTCTTTTCCCCATCAAGCTCCTGAAACGTCGGCAGAGAATGTTCTTTCCCAAGTTCGATTCCCCCTGATTTCCAGGTCACATCCGTTTGCAATACGGGTACGGCAAATCGAAATACAAAAGTCGGGGAAAGAATGGGCTCGGGCATCGAGGGTCAAACCGTTTCAACAGCTAAAAATAGTCGCGGAATTATCCCGCAAAACCTGGGTTCCAAATTCGATCGCGGCCTCTTCACTCCAGCCACGATCCACTACAAATTTTTCGGCTAATATCTTAGCAAGAATCCGCTTGTACATTCCAAATTTTGGCAGCGCAAACTCCATCTTGTACATATCACTGTAATATCCTATCTGCTTATCCCTAGGCACAGCTTCCATACGAGCCGCAGCATCGTGTTCGATGTAGGTCGGTGTGTTGGAATACCACCAATGACCATGGGTAACAATGTTCGGAAAAATCCAGGCATAGCTGGTAAGCTCCTGGTTAGTCACGCTGGCAAGAACCGACACTGGAAAGGTCACATCCGGAAAACTATTGAACAACTCTTTGTACTGGATCAGAGACAGGCGGCTGTCATAAAGGTCTTGCCCTTGAAAGACACCGGCCTCATAGACACCTCGGTTAACCCCGATCATCAAATCAAACGGTATTTTATGATGAGCACAATTTTCCGCCAGCTTCCAGAAAACATACCGCGAAACGGCCACTCGGTCAGCTTGATCACTACTCAACCCGTTCGCGAGAATCGCACCAATCGCTTTCTCTGCACGACCTGCCAACACTGGCTCGGGTGAAAAACAAGGAGGCAATGAAATCGCACAAGCCTTGCTCTGGTGCGAGATAAAATGCTGAAACAGGTTCTCGATTGCTTCATCCAAAGATTTTCGGTCCACAACTTCTAGCCCAGTTACGGAATTGAGTCGTGATTGTGTCTCAGGCTTTGCCAAGTGAAACACGAGATCATCGGTCCTCAAACAAGGAATAAAACGACTCGTATCAAATCCCTCAAGCGGATCATCAAAATCATTGGTTAGAAAAACACTGGTCAGTTTGCTCTGTTTAAAAACCTGATCACACCAGTCGTCCGCATCAAGTTTCGTCTGAACCTGATCGTAAATCGATTCCCAGTTGTCTTCACCCATTGGCTCGTGGATATCAAACAGTCCCGAAAGCATCTCAGTAAACCAACTGTACTGAATGGTGTTGTCCAGCGATTTGAATTTTTGGACAAGGGTATGCACCAGTTCCTTCGGAGAACAGCCTCTCTCTATCGCTTCTTTTTCCAGTCCTGCCGAATGCGCAAGTTCCGTGTAATAATGATACCCGAGGATATCGGCCAGGCTCGAAGAAGAAGGGTTACGAGGATCAATGTGTGTGTGCGGATCAACAAAAAAGACCGAATTCAGCTCATGATGTATCCGTGCTCTGAGACCCTTCAATGAATCGGTGCTGTCGGTCATGGGTACCCGCAAGATTGAAAACCAAAAACGTCATTATCTACCAAACTTCAAGATAAAGAAATGGAGTGATGACCTTGTCGCAAACGCCAACCAGAAAATATCCAATAAAAACGCGTTTTCAAAACGGGCTTCCCTAGTTTTTGGATTCAACAGACGAATCTAGTTACTGAAGAGCTGGCGGATTCCGTAGGTAAAGAACGTGCCGAAGCCAAAATTAATGGCTTCTTCAATAGGTTTGTGTCGCAAAATGAGCTTATCCCCTGGGGCGACGAGAATTCTGCTTTTGGGATTGTTGATAGCCTTGGTTAAATCAACTTCGATTGCCACCTGTCGATTGCCTGGGAGTTCCCGTAACACGATCAACTGGGTGGGAGGAATATTTCCAATGCTTTGAACCACTTCACTGAACCCACCGCCAGCGTTTCCCTTTTCCAGCGCACCATAACCCTGCTTGGCGATCGACATCGCGGTCAGCACGTCCAAATCATAGTCTCTTGGCAATGGAAATTCCCCACCTCCCAACAATCCGCCGGTATAGAAAACTTCTTTTTCACGGGATTCAACAACCACAATGTCACCATCCCCGAGAATAACGTCTTGGGGTTGGAATTGAGGCACTTCATTTGGGGCAAGTCGCAAGGGGATACGGACGGCATCATCGACATCCGGCAGATCTGGTGGAATGAAGCATGGGTCACGGTTCAAGTGATGGTTGCGATAGTGTTCCAAAATTCGACGGTCTTTCTCCGCATAATCTCGTTCAGAACCACCACGGTAAATTTTAACCTCGTTCTTTGCACGAAACCCTGGCAAGCCACCGGTCAGGCTCAATGCCTGCAGTACGTCATTTTTGCCTTCTGGAAGCTGCAACACCGTTCCCAGCCCGGCAGTCACACTACGTTGCACACTGAGCCCATTTTGAGTCATTTCATTAGCGGAGTTCACTAAATCATCCTGGCGCACGACAAGCACCCGGTAAGTCCGTTCTTTCATCAAGGTGACAATCGTCCGCACCTCGGAAATGTCGACGGTCGACGTGTCAGCATCATCCTTATCAGCATCATCCTTATCAGCATCCTTGTTTTCATCATCTTCTTGTTGGAGTTGAAGGACACCGGCTCGCGCATAGGCTCGACGGATAGCCGCTTCGGCCTCTTCAACCGTCATCCCCTTCACAAAAATTGGTTTGATCAATGGAAGCGGTAACGTCCCATTGTCTCGGACGGGCACAGGATACCCAATTGCAGGGGGTAAATCCGTGACTCCATCCGGAAGCCGAATCGGAGGTGCTTCATTCAAATTGCCCAAGACACCGTCGATAAAGATCCCAAGAACATCTCCCTTGTCGAGCAAGTACTGGTTCTCAGGTGGACGTCTCAACCGGGCGAAATCAAGCGAGCGGGTACCATTAGTTGGCTCAACCAACAGCTCAATGGGAACCCGGTCAGCGGGAATGGCATCGATCGGAGCAACGATATGTGTACAACCCGTTGTCCAAAGCGAAAACAAGACAAGAGCCAAAAGGCTAACCAGGGGCGCCTGCTTGGAAAATTGATGGTCGTTCAGGGTCGACATGTTCGCGATGCTCCAAAAAAACAATGCCTTCAAATTGATTCTCAAACCCTATCGTTTAACCGACAAGGAGGGACGGGGGCCATTAGCCTTGATGATTGGGGGCAGTTCACTAGGAAATTGTTTACCCGTCGATTCAAGGGATCTTTTCGGTGAAACATTTGGCTGAATGGCTGCTTCGGCTTTGGCTTTGGTAATTGGCACAATCTCAATAACACCGGAACCCGCAGGTTTTTGACTCGATCGATTGCTACTCTTGGCAGCAGCTCTAATCACCCCCGCCCTAGATTTGTTTCCGTCAAAATAGAATGCTCCTTGGGTCGGTGGACCCCCGGATTCAG
>JAZABE010000503.1:0-1994 GCA_036137535.1 Planctomycetota bacterium
GGTGCGATCAATCCAGTTGGCTTCGAGTGTCGGTCGTTCGCCTGTGGAATCAGCAGTAACCGTCAAGAACATATTCTTGAGCGGTTCACCCCATTGGAGATGGGGATGCGGGACATTGAGCGAGGGAATGACGCGGTCATGCAACGGACTGATAATGAACTGATGTAGGTCGTAGCCGATTCGTTCCTTCATGGGATACTTGAGATGGCGGGACACATGGATGTCGCCACCGATGAGGACGACCCCGCCGATCTTATTTTCCCCAATAAAGTCGAAGATTGCTTACCGTTCGTGGACATAGGTTTCCCCGTCATCTTTTTCGCCGTTTTTTTTGTCATCCCATATCATTCCGGTTGCAAGTAATTTGAACGGTGCCGTTGATTGCTTCAGTCCATCGCGTAGCCAATTCCATTGTGTTTTGCCCAGGCAAGTTGGTTTTTTTGAATCGACCGGACTGGGTTCTGATTGCGAGAAGTAGCGAGGGTCAATCATAAACACCTCGATGGGTCCGTGACGAAACTTCGTGTAGACGCCGTGCTTGCCGTCGCCAAATTGTTTTTGAGCGCGGTATTCTGTAAATGCCTGCCGGATCGCTTGCTTGTTAGCGATCTTTCCGTCAGTGTCGTTGCCTCCGAAATCGTGATCATCCCAAGTTCCCCAGACCGGTGTGGAGGCTCCGAGTTTCGCTAGTGTTGGGATCGATAAAAATTCTCGATGCCGCATCCGGTTGACATTCAGTTGTCGGTTGTCGATGTAGGGGGTGTCGCCGAGCAGCATCAGGGCGTCGATGTTGTGTTTGGCAATTTGAGCCCAAACATCGAAAAACTTCGTGCTCGACGCACAGGATCCCATTGCCAGAACGGTTTTGGTTGGCTGGCTGACAGGCGGTGCGGTGTGGATTCGCTGATTGATCCCATCCGCGACCGATTTTCCGAGGTGGGTGATCGAGTAAGCGTATTCACTGTTGGCATCCAAATTATCAAACCGCCAAGTGATGCAGGAGTCGTGCTCGAGGGATGTTTGCGCTTTTGCAGATCGCGATTGCCTTGTCTTCATATTGGTGATTTTCGCGATGTATTCACCGGGTGAATTGGGGCGGTACCAGATAATGGCCATTTCGTGATCGACGTGTCCAAGGATAGGGCCAACGGCGTTGTTTTCTGAATCGGCAGCGGTGGCTTGTTTTACAGCGCCTGCCAATAGAGGGGTTGCGGTGACTCCGGCGACAATTGCCTCGCGGCGAGTCAGTTTGGCTTTTTGCTGGACATTGTTTTTTTTCGCTGGGGACATTGGATTTCTCGTTTTCTCTCAGGGGAGTTTCAGTTTTGGTCGTTTGAGGTTGGATGGTGGAATCAGCCCGAGTTTGTCCACTTTGTTCTCGCTTTTTGCATCGAGATTTTACCTTCAAAGTATCTTAACCGATCGCGGTTTGCCTTGAACGCATGCCAACAGGTTGTCGAGATAAAAGAAGCTGTCGAATGGATCCGGCGGTGGCTGGGGTGTTTTCCTGTAAAAATGATGGGTTGGTTGTTTGTTGCGGTCGAATCACCAATAATTGAACCGTTCCAGCTTGACTATTTCTTTTCCCGGAATGTTCGTTCGAAATCACGGGTCTGGATCGCCCGGACGACTGCCTGGAATCAGCCTGATCTTTTTCCCGAGAGGGACCATTGAGAGTTTTTCTGCTTACCCTGGGGATTGGTTTTTTACCGCTGGCCGGCTGGACCCAAGAAGCTGGAAAACACCCTGAACACCAGATTCGATTTGACCCCAATCTCTGGCTAGTTAAACCTCTCAGTCGGGAGGACCACCAAGATTTTGGACACCGCATGCCCTGCTTTGCCCATTACCGTAAAGGGAATCGTGAATTGGTTTTCTTGGGGACTCGGCATGGAATCGCACTCGATTCCCCCTCTCACCGATTAATCGAAGAAGTGATCCAGGGTTTTGCCCCCGACTGTCTCGTGGTCGAAGGTTTTTCCTGTGAAATGGGC
>JAZABE010000504.1:0-1101 GCA_036137535.1 Planctomycetota bacterium
TTCTTCGACCAAGCCATCGACTTTTTGCTCATCTCGGCCTGTCCCGAGCGTGACGGTGATCAATGCCTGGGTTTCACCCCGTTGAAATAAAGCGGAACCATGCACGCGAGGAAGCAAATCAACCTCGCACTCGATTGCCCGGACTGTCTTGTTATCACGGCCATCCGGTCGTGTTCCCGCCAAAATCAAATCACGCACAACCTTTTCCTCTAGATCGTGCCACACCGTCGAAAAGCGAGCTGGACAAGTTGCATCGGCTGCTTCGGGGTCAGGAATAATTTCCGCACGTGCCTTTTCCTTCAAAGCACTGACCGCTTCCGCTCGATTTTGCTTACCTTCCATTTGCTTGGCCGATTTAAAATCTTCGTAGTAACCATCGACCAGTCGACCATAAAGTCCATCGTCTTCTGGCGCCACATACTCGACTTTTTGAACGTCACATTTTTCCGCCAATTCTCGCTGTAACTCACAGATATCCTTGATCACAGAGTGAGCAAACATAATCGCATCACCCATTTCATCTTCCGGAATTTCCATTGCGAAGCCTTCAATCATCGCAACTTCGGTTTCGCCACCGGATACGATTAAATCAAGGTCGCTATTTTCAAGTTCGTCATGAGTCGGAAAAGCAACGAGTTCACCATCGATTCGCCCCACCCTGACTGAGGCAACCGGACCTTCAAACGGAAGCGGTGATACCAAAAGTGCTGCCGCGGTGCCATTCATGGCCAACATGTCACCGTCGGTCTGCCGGTCACTCGCCAATACCGATGCACAACACTGAACTTCATCGATGTAACCCTTGGGAAACAAAGGACGAATCGGGCGGTCCATCAATCTCGCCGTCAACGTTTCCTTCATGCTGGGTCTTCCTTCCCGTTTCAGGAATCCCCCGGGGAACTTACCTGCAGCACAGGTTCGTTCACGGTAATCACAAGTCAATGGGAAAAAATCCTGACCCGGACGAGCTGATCCCGAAGCAACAGCATTGATGACCACGGTATCGTTATATCGAGCTAAGACACAGGCAGCGGCCTGCTTTGCCAACTGTCCCGTCTCAAAAGATAAAACACCATTTCCAATCTTTTTTTCTACTTTTAC
>JAZABE010000505.1:0-1592 GCA_036137535.1 Planctomycetota bacterium
ACTAGCTCGACTTCTTGCAGGATATGGCTGTTGACGAAAATAGTCTTCCCTTCCCTTTTCAATTGCAGCATGATTTCCCGAACTTCCGCCCGGGCCTGGGGGTCTAGCCCATCCGTCGGTTCGTCCAGAATCAATAAATCTGGATCATGTAGAAGCGACTGGGCTAAACCGAGTCGTTGGAGCATTCCCTTCGAGTATTTTTTGATGCCGGCGTCAGCCCAGGATTCTAGGCCGACTCGTTTCAAGAGATCAACTTTACGTTGCCGGACGGTTGCGATGCTCAATCCGCTCAATCCGCCATAAAATTCCAAGGCGGTGTTTGCAGTGTGGTGCCGCCGCATTCTCAGGTTTTCTGGCAGGTAGCCGATGTGGGATCGGGCCAACTTGCTTCCCGCCGTAGAGCCCATGACGGTCGCTTGTCCTTTGGTTTTAGAGACAATTCCCAACATGATTTTTACGAAGGTTGTTTTGCCGGCGCCATTGGGACCGAGCAGCCCGAAAATCTGGCCACGGGGTACGCTGAAGGTGATTCCTCGAAGTGCAGAATAGGTCTTTGAACTGAACCAGTGATCAACATAGGTCTTTTGGAGATCACGGGCTTCGATGGCGTTTTCGGTCATCCGTTATGAGAATCGCTGAAAAATAGATCTTCGGGATTGGTGTTCAGCCCGAGTATAGCAAAACACCGGGTTTCCGATCAGGTGCCGCGACGGTCCAGAAATCAAAGACAGGTTGTTCCTGTTATGCCGGATGCGCTTTTTGGGTCATGAAATAATTACCGGAAAATTTAGGTCCGGCCGACGATTCTTGACGTATTTTTTTATTGGTGTTCCACCGGAAGGTTGGTTGAAACGGTTTGAGCCCTTCTTGGAAACGGATGTCGTTAAACAATCCAAATCACTGAAGGATATCAATGACAATCGGGAACTCTTTGACCCGGACCCCACCGGTCCAGAACTCTCAACCCGAACAGTTAGATGACCTGAAAAGGTCGCTGCATGCCCGGTTGATTGAAAAACTTGATTTGAGCAAGGTTGGTGAACTCGAAGGAGACCAATTGCGGAGGGAGATTCGGGTCGTGGTCGAACACCTTTGTGACGCTGAAAAAACGTTTTTGAATCGCAGGGAACGCGAACGTCTGGTGAATGAAGTTCTTGATGAAGTCCTCGGGCTGGGGCCCTTGGAATTCATTCTGAAAGACCCTTCGGTCAGCGATATCCTGATCAATGGTCCCAAAAACATCTACTGTGAACGTGCGGGTGTCATGGAGAAATCGCCCGTTGAATTTAGGGACAATCAACATTTGTTACAGATTATTGATCGGATCGTTTCTCGTGTTGGGCGACGAGTTGATGAGACCTGTCCCATGGTCGATGCACGGATGCCCGACGGTTCCCGGTTTAATGCGATTATCCCGCCGTTAGCGCTCGATGGGGCAGCTGTTTCCATTCGCCGGTTTGGTAAAAATCCGCTGCAGCTGGAAGACTTGCTGGCGACGAAGGCACTGACCCCGGAAATGGTGATGCTCCTCGAGGGTGCGATGAAAGCCCGGTTAAACTTGATCATTTCGGGTGGCACGGGATCGGGAAAGA
>JAZABE010000506.1:0-2873 GCA_036137535.1 Planctomycetota bacterium
TAAAGTCCGACGATGACGAACAGGAATAAAATGATGGTCCAATCTTGTGCCAATGAGTTCGCGACCTGTCCGGTTTCCGGGTCAAAGAACACCGTGTAATGAAGGAAATCAATCATGGCCTTGGTGACCCAGCCGATAATGATCGGGTTAACGATCAGTGCAAAATATCCGGCACGAATGCCCCTTAAGGCGGCAGCCGGTTTGCCCTGATAACGGAGCTCAATAAACTCGACATCGGTCATGACGTTGGCCCGCCGCCAGAGCTTGGCAAACACAAAAACCGTGAACATGCCACCTAGGGCAAAGGCCCACCAAAACCAGTTCCCCGCTAACCCATTTTTGGCCACCAGGCTGGTGACCGCCAACGGGGTGTCTGCCGCAAACGTGGTGGCCACCATTGAGGTTCCGGCAATCCACCAAGGAAGAGAGCGGCCGGAGATGAAGAAATCGTTCAGGCTTTTTCCCGCCCGTCCCGCGTAAGCGATCCCCACGGCAATCGTCAGCACGAAATAGGAGACGATGATGATCCAGTCAATGAACGCGAGTTCCATGGTGTGTTCCTATTTTCTCCCTGCCAAGCGTTTCTGTTGAAAGAAATCGGTGAGCAGTCTTCCGCATCGTTCAGCTTCCACGCCGGAGATTACTTCAGATTGATGATTCAATCTTGCATCCCCCAGCAGCTTGTAAAGGGATTCCGCAGCACCGGCCTTAGGATCGGTCGCACCAAAGACTACGGTTGGAATCCTGGCCTGGACAATGGCACCGGCGCACATGGGACAGGGCTCAAGGGTGACGTAGAGCGTGCAGTCCTGCAACCTCCAGTTTCCGAGCCCTTCGGCAGCTTGGGTAATGGCAATCATCTCAGCATGTGCTGTTGGATCTTTGAGCATTTCGCGTTGGTTGTGCGCGGCGGCAATGATTTTTTCATGTCGGACAATCACGGCACCCACCGGGACTTCATCTGAGGAGAAGGCGACCCGTGCCTGTTCCAGGGCCATATTCATGTAAACTGAATGAACGTCAAAATCGATCATTAACCTTCTACTAACCTAAGCTAAGGGGCAGGTGGAATTGTAGAGCGTTCTTCGGTTGGGAAAAACTAGGCACCGCCCCGGAAATTCATTTGAAATGGACTTAAAACTAAGGACAAACCGGATTCGAGGTTCGAGATCGATCTTTTTTGCATTCGTCTTAGGCAATGTTTTTTTCCCAATTCAGGGGATGGCTCAAAATTTTCGAGTGGCGACTTTCAATGCCAGTCTTTTTCGAAATCAGCCCGGCGAACTGATCCGGGAATTGGAATCTGGTCGTTCTGGGCAGGGGCGACGCATTGCCGAAGTGATCCAGATCGTCAGGCCCGATATTCTCCTAATCAATGAATTTGATTTCGATGCGAACGGTAAGGCGATTGCGGCCTTTAAAAGGCACTACCTAGAAAAATCCCAGGGCGGTCGCAAGGGAATGCAGTACCGGTTTCAGTTTGTTCCCCAAGTCAACACGGGAGTTCCCAGTGGACATGACCTGAATCACGACGGAAAACAACACGGACCGGGTGATGCCTTCGGGTTTGGGAATTATCCGGGGCAGTACGGATTTGTCGTGCTCGCGACGGTGCCGATCGACTTGAAACGAACGCGGACCTTCCAGCGGTTTCTCTGGAAAGATATGCCGCGAGCGCTGATCCCTCGAAATCAAGATGGCACCGGTTATTATTCGCCCGAAGAACTCCGTGGTTTCAGGCTGTCTTCGAAAAACCATTGCGATGTCGTTTGTCGGGTATCGGGTAAAGATTTTCATTTTTTAGTTTCCCACCCTACACCGCCTGTGTTTGACGGAGAGGAAGACCGCAATGGAAGACGGAACCATGATGAGATTCGTTTCTGGAGTGATTATGTAATCCCGGCAAACTCAGCTTACATTTACGATGATCAACAACGCAAAGGGGGATTGGCAAATGGCGCCCGGTTTGTCATTGCGGGTGATTTAAATGCCGATCCGAATGACGGGCAGAGTACCGCTTCCCCGATTCGCTGGTTAGCGCAGAATCATAAGATTAATTTTGCCATCGAACCTAGGAGCAAGGGTGCCGTCGAAGCCTCCCGAGTGGGTGTAGCCAACGGCAAGCAAAATGGCGATCCTGCAGTCGACACGGCTGATTTCGAGGATTCATCGGTCGGCAATCTTCGGGTGGATTACGTGTTGCCTTCGGCAAATCTGGAAGTCATTGCGGCCGGTGTGTTTTGGCCGGAAAAAGCCGATGTGCAATCGAAATTGATCGAGGTGAGTGATCACCGTTTGGTTTGGATCGACTTGCTGGACTGGGAAAGCGAGGATCGAAAAAAGTAAAACTGATGATCGCTTCGGGTTTGGGAGAGAAATCATTTGAAGTCGAGAGATTCTGGGACGAGATGCTGACGACGGAGGTGCCGGCTTTGGGTAAGGGGGTTTTGACTCTGTGTCAGGGTTTGCTGAACTTTCCCGGTTAGGGGATTGGTGGCGATTGCCGGGGTGCTTGGAATGCCCTGGAAATGGGGGTTTGGGAGGTTGCTGACAGCTTTTCCGTGTGGTTTTCCAGTTCGGTATTGGATTCCTTGTTTTTGTACTTGTTAGAGACCAAAGGTGTCCAAAATGGAGGTTACATTTCCCCGTGGAGCTCCCCTTGAATTCACGTTGGTTTTACCCCTCGTTGGCGGATAGATGTCGACCCAGGGTATGGGCTGATTGTCTTCCTCTCAAAAAGAGAAAAACAGGGCACGCTTTCGCATCTCAATGATTGGGAACCATGCGACGCAGTCTAAACTTAAAAACTAAATCTTCCGGGTCGCCTGTTTTTTCGACCCTGAAAACCGTCGAACAACTGCGGGGCGAAATTC
>JAZABE010000507.1:0-2651 GCA_036137535.1 Planctomycetota bacterium
GACCTGGCCGTTTTGGGATTCCAATTTGAAGTCTCCAAAGACCTGGAAGCAAACGTGTGAAGAATGTCCTGGGAGTGGCCAAGGGAAATTGCACCAACTCGGACAAATCGAAGAACAGCGCCGGCAAATCAAGATCTGATCTCTCTGGATTGGGAGGAGGTTACGGTTCAACGCAGGGAAATCACCGGGCCCATTGCTTCAACAGTTGGTTGTAGATGGCCTTGCGATCCAGCAGTTGGTCTCGGGGATGATCGTGAACCAGGAGTGCCCACGATAACGTCAAGGTCTCGCCTTTTTTGACCGGTGTTTTGCGATAAGGCTCGCGACGTTCCCGGGGCTGTTTTGGAAAAGGGTTGGTCGCAACCAATCCATAGTCTCGAGCGTGTAGCCAGGAGGGCCGGAAATTCTCGGGATTGGCGGCCACCATGATCCCGACTTGGCGATCGTGAATCGTGCCAGAGTAATCGAACCAACCAGAGTTTTTTCCCCAGATCGATTTCCCGTTTCGCTCACCCTGCTGGTTGAGGATTGTCCCGTTTCCGCCTACCACACGGATCGGCGAGGCCACACGGATCGCCAGCCCGGACTCTTCTTGATCGCCAAAATAGAAATCGTTCTGGTCGGATTTGTACTCGACATCAATCAACAATAGAAGCCCCGCATCGATGATCTTAAATCGATAGTGACTGAGTTCCTGGCAAACGACCGTTTTTCCGTTTTGACTCAGGAACAGGTTCTTGGCGGAAAAAGTTCCCGCTTGATTCTTTGCGGTCGGGCGGTTCATCCAGGAATCGAATTTGACCTTGGCTTGCAGTCGCCAGTAATCATTGCCGGAGAGGTCTCCGTAACTGACCCAGATCCCCGGGTGCATGTAGGGATGAATGATGCGCTGCTTGTCTGGGTGGCCAGGGTCGATGTCCTGTGGAGCCCGAGCGGGAAAATTGCGAGTGACCTGGTTTCCGTGCAGCGAGTGAACGTTTACCAATGCCCGACGCGATAGATGCGGATGGGATTTGAGGTAGGTCGCAATCCGTTTTCCCGCGTAAAAGATTTCCAGTTGGTTGGTGCCATCCTGGAACGAGAATTCAGGTTTCGCTGCGAACGGTGCTCGGGAGAAGGAAGCCGGCGGCACTTCGGTCGCCTGCCGCGGGGTAAGGCAATCGTCGTCTGCAGATGCGACAGCCAGGTGATTCAAACCGGTGATACTGAGAAAAAACAGGAGAATAGTGTAAAGCGGTTGCATCGAAAATTGGACAAGGTGATGATTTAAGCATTGGTCTGTGAACCAATATAGTCCAGTTTCCGGGTTGAAGGGAGCCTCTCACTGAATCCAGCACTCCGGCCAGTTTCAGACAAGGAGAATTCCGTCTCCCTTTTAGGCTTTTCAGGAGTGTGAACCTCTTATGGCAACTTGTTCTTTTCGGGTCAACGGAAATTCAGGAGCTGTCGTGGACCGTCGAACGTTTATCAGAAATTCCTCTGCGGCCGCGATCCTGCCTTGGAACGCGTTGAATGTAAATAAGACAGAGACCGTCCTGTCTGAAAAATTGGTTGATGCGCATGTGCATGTTTGGACCCCCAACACCCGCAGCTATCCATTGGCCAAAGGGTACGACCTGTCTTCGATGCGACCGGCAAGTTTTACACCCGCTGAACTGATGGTTCATGCGAAACCTGTGGGGGTGAACCGGGTTGTCCTGATTCAAATGAGTTATTACGGATTTGATAATTCCTACATGCTCGATGTGATCGAAAAACACGGGGATGTCTACTCGGGAGTGGCGGTGATTGACGAAGATAATCAGCCGGTTCCGGTGATGAAGGAATTGAAGCAACGGGGAGTGCGTGGGTTTCGAATCCAACCTCAGGGCCGAAAACCGGACCAGTGGTTAGGGGGGCAAGGAATGAAGTCGATGTGGAAAACGGCGGCAGATGAGAATCTGGCAATGTGCCACTTGATCAACCCTGGGTTTTTGCCTTCGGTGGAACGCATGTGTGATCAATTCAAATCGACCCCGGTGGTGATCGATCACTTTGCCAGAATTGGTGTCGACGGTCAGTTGCCGCCATCCCAGATTGACAACCTCTGCCGGCTATCCCGTTTTGAAAAGGTGAGCGTCAAGGTGTCGGCTTACTACGCGCTGGGCAAAAAAAAAGCACCCTACCAGGATCTGGGCCCGATGATCCAACGGTTGCTGGCCGAATTTGGTGCGAATCGCCTGATGTGGGGCAGCGACTGCCCGTTCCAGGTCGGTGATGGCCATGATTATGCACCCTCGATCAACTTGGTGAAAACCGGTTTGGATTTTCTCCGAGACCAGGACAAGCATTGGATCCTGCGAAAAACCGCAGAAAAAGTGTTCTTTTCCTGAAAAAGAATGGTCCTAGGAACCGGTTGCTTCCCTGGGAGCTACCGGAGAGCTCCCTTCACATCCAGGATCTGGGAATTGGGGACCGAGTTTCCGAAGACCTTGAATTGATCAAAAGTCCAGACGACTTTTTTGGTCTTGGGGTCAATTTCAATCAGCAGGGGATTTTGCGGGCCAGCATGACAATTGCCGATGACATAATTTCCATTGGGCAGGACTTCCAGAGTGGTGACCCAGGCAAGCGTGATATTGGGGAGATCGTTTTGTTCAATTTTCCAGACG
>JAZABE010000508.1:0-2887 GCA_036137535.1 Planctomycetota bacterium
GCAAAAAACGTATCAAGGCCGCAATCGAGTGCTTCAATCCCCTTGGTCATCTAATCGCCTAAGATCGACCCGGGGCGGAATTGTGCGGGAGAGATACCAGTCCAGCCAAGCCGTTTTATTGTAACCCAAACGCTGCTCAGTTAGCTGAACCAAGGCGATTCTAGCCGCTTCAATCTCTATGCGAACCGGGCGAGGGACAGGCTTTTCACTGCCTTGATTCATACCCACGCCGCCATTTTTGCTGAAAGTCGCTCCCCCTAGGCCGCCACGCTTGGCGGGTGCCAATGGAACGAGCACCCGATTGATATAAACCAGATTAATTAAAGGCAAGATCGCCTCTGAAGCATCGGTTTCCAGTTGCCCCAGCACAATCGCTGCGCGGCTGATGAAATCCCGGTGCTCAATCGCTGTGGCATCATTCACCAGGGACTTAAGAACCGGAGGAATGCGATTGAGCCTGGCAACCAAATACTCGGTCGCCCAGACCGCGTGTTTTGCCTTCAAGATTTGCAGGGCTTCATCTTGCAACACATCGTCTCGCTCAAACAAACCAACGTTCAAAAGAAATGATTTCGCCGACAGGATGTCGAATTTAGCGATCACATTCATTACTAATGATCGCAAATCTCGGTCAAAGGCAGTGGAGACTGACCGTTGCCCCAGTTTTTGATAGGTATCGACGAGTACTTCTATCGCCTTCAAATCGTCAATTGCCTGCAAGTCTGCCCTGGCCTGTTCCGATTTCCTGGGATTTTTCAAAAAGGTTATCAGTCTTGGCACTTGCGTTTTCCACTGATTCAAGGCTTCCCGATGTTTTTTTTGTTCCGATTCCACCAACAAACCTGCTGGCAACCTCATCGTCGTCCCACTCCCGACGTACCCAATCGACTGGTAATACTCGTCCCGCAGTACCCATTTCCCGGTTCGCAAATGGCGAGTGTATCCCAACAATCGCCGGGCCGACTCATGGTTGGGTTCCAGTTGAATCACTTTTCTGAGGTGTTTGCTTCTTTGGATCCTGAGTTTTTTTTCGAGACACCACTCAGCCAGATCGAGATGCCCTTGAACGGTTTCCAAGTCATGCGCCGCCGCCTCTGCCTGGTAGTCAGCTTGGGAGGCCTGGGGTGCCACCACCGAATCGACTTCTTTTGCGGCAAGCTTAAGTAACCCGCCACCGTCTAAGAGAATTTGATAGAAACCATTATTGGAATCGGGTGTCTTCTGGACCGTTCCATGAATAACGCCGCCCCGGCGAAGCTTGATTTCATCAGCTCGCACGACAAAGCCAATGCCCATCAACGCTAGGCAGAGCCCGAAGTTTTTCAAGAATCGATCCGACCGAGAAGGCGATTTCAGCGTTATCGACTTGAGCCTTTGAGTGTGCATGCTCTATCCTTTCGAACTTTTGCCCCGTTGATCATTATGGCCTTTGGTTAAACTTAAGCAAACCAAATCCGTTTAACCGGGTTTAACACAGTGGATTTCAGGGGTTAACCTCGTGTTTTGCCGATATTCTCGAACATCGACATAGTCCATTCCGGCTCGAATCGCGGCCTCGATCCCCAAATTTCCGTCTTCAAAGACAAGGCAGCGATCAGCCGCTTTGCCTAGACGCTTTGCCGCTTCTTGAAAGACCGCCGGGTGAGGTTTGTGTTGCAAAGTGTCCTCTGCAGCCACAACGGTTTCAAACAGGTGTTGAATATTCAAATGCCTTAACTGGGACTTCACATCTTCACGGGTTCCGCCGCTGGCCACAGCCATCGGCATTTGACCATGGAGTCGCCGGGCAATATCCACCGTGAAATCTAGCGGCAAGAGCTGGTCTAATTTGGCTAAGAACGCTCGGTCCTTGAAGGCCAACAGTCGCAAAGCCGTCTCTGAAGTGACCGAACAACCGGATTCCTCAGCGACCGCCGCAATGACTTTTTCACCTGGCATTCCGGCTAATGAATAAAACGTCTCCTCAGTAAACGCCATGCCTTCCGTTAGAAACGCATCTTTCCAAGCCACGTAATGCAAGGGCATGGAATCGGTGAGTGTCCCATCGCAATCGAAAATCAAAGCCTCGTAACGATAATAACCTTCGAGATCCATAACCATTGCTGGGAAAGAAAAACCGGGAAAAACCTTATTTTTGGCGATGGCCATTGGACGCCAACCAAGTTCGTCTAGTTTATCTACGGCAAAAAAGCTACAAAAGGGTAGACTTTTTTGGGCTAGATCACCAAAATTAACTTACTTACCTCGCTTTATCTTGTCTTTATTCTCTGGAGTGTCGAATGTTCGTCACGAAAAAACGGAATGGATTTACGCTGATTGAATTGCTGGTTGTCATCGCCATCATTGGAATTTTGATTGGCTTATTATTGCCCGCGGTACAAGCCGCTCGTCGTGCGGCGCGAAGAACTCAATGTGCTAACAACCTGAAACAGATTGGGATCGCCTTTACCGACTATGATTCCAAGTTCAAAAAGCTACCCAGTTCATTCACCCCTCACGTTTTCGGACCAAACAATTTTGAGTGGTGGGGCTGGCCCATGGAGATTTTAAGAGGCCTTGATGAAAACCTGATGCGGGACGAAATGGAAGAAGAAGGTTCGGCATTTCACGCAGCAACCCGGCTTAAAACGTTTGTCTGCCCATCTGACGATCAGGAATCAAACACTTCCCAGTTGAGCTACGGAGCTAACCTTGGGTTTCGAGACTATATTTACCTTGAAGATTCAATGGACATTGACGATATTGTTTTTGGCCCTACAGAAGACGCTTACGACACTTGGGGTGACCTGCGGGGCAATCTGGGTGCAGGAGGCCTGATCGTCAATGATTCCAAAGTTGTGGAAGGCAATAACGGCCGAGTACTCGGACCAAAATTGCCCAAAGTTTC
>JAZABE010000509.1:0-2583 GCA_036137535.1 Planctomycetota bacterium
AATTCGTGAAAAGGTTGATTTTGATAAACTTGAGCGAATTCGTACAGAGCGCGCGAGCGTCCTTCACACAAAACATTGGAAGCAAAAAAAAGACCAACTCTCAAAAATCGCCGAAATCAAAACAAGAATCGGAGAAATCCTCGTAAATTGCGGCCAAGAAATCATTTCTTGTGACAGCATGAACCCCATCCAAAGGTCCGACTTAAAGTCTCTTGAAGAGACGGCCGTCAGCCTGATGCCCTGGCGAAAAGGCCCTTTCCGTTTATTCGACGTTGAACTCGATACGGAATGGCGTTCGGATCTGAAATGGAACCGGATCCAAAGCTCACTGGGAAATTTACGGGGGAAAAAAATCCTCGATGTTGGATGTGGCAACGGTTATTACATGTTACGAGCCTCAGCGGGCCACCCTTCCTTGGTTTTAGGATTGGATCCTTCAATCCCCTTCTTGCTCCAGTTTGAATTCATTCAACATTTCACCCAAATCCCGCATCTCCAAATTGAATTACTGGGAGCCGAAAACCTTCAGTTATTTGACTCAGCATTTGATATCATCCTTTGCATGGGCGTTCTCTACCACCAGAAAAATCCACTGCAAGTGTTGAAAAACATCTACAAAGCCGTTCAACCGGGTGGTTTCGCTGTGATTGAAAGTCAGATCATCCCCGGTTGTGAACCGGTTGCCTTATTCCCCGAAGACCGTTATGCCAAAGCTCGCAACGTTTTTTTTATTCCGACTGAATCTTGCCTTCTCAATTGGGTCAAACGAGCGGGTTTTACAAAAGTCGAGACTGTCTCGGTTGAAAAAACAACCGTTAATGAACAACGAAAAACTCGCTGGACCACCTTTGAATCGCTTGAAGACTTCCTGGACCCCTCCAACCATTGCAAAACGATTGAAGGTTATCCAGCACCTCACCGCGCCGCCGTCAAGGCAACCCGACCTAGCTGCTAAAGTCCCCCCCCTCAATTCGTTACGATCTTTCCATGATTTTCGTTTACCACGAATCGTGATTGTCAGTAAAATTTTGCTTACCCGCTCGTACGCTTACGTCGTTCCACCTAGAATTAATCCAACCACCTAACCTTAATTTATTTAGCACCAACGATGACATAAAAAATCGACTTGGAAAATGAAGCGTTACAACTCAGGGTAGAGGGGAAATACAACGAATCTGCAGAGAAATTATTGCAAGCAATTGACATCGATCCTGATTTTGTTCGCGCTCATGCTGCATTGGCAGTAGTCTATTACAAACTGGGAGATGCGGAGAAAGCCTGTTACCACGGAGAAAAAGCGGTTGAACTTGAACCAACCGACGTTTTCAACTACACGGCATTAAGCGTAACCTACCAGCGAGCCTGGACACTGACCCAGGATCAGAAATACATTCAGCTTGCTGAAGAAACCAAAGCCAAAGCTGACCTGCTTTGACGTGATCCCGCTCTCCCGTTAGCGCAACGGTTACCCACCGTTATTTTTCAAGCGGTTTCGTCTTTCCAAGAACGCCGCTGGAAAATTCTTTTGGCGTATGCCCTTAAACCGAAATCTGTGCCAACCATTTACAGAAAACGACTTTGGGTTCAATGCCTTCGCTCTTTTAGCAAGGTCGGTTGGGGTGGCCAGCGGCACTGAAATCAACAACTCCGGAACGCAATGAAAGCTCCCAGCCTCATCCATCAGAAAACCAATGTGTGTGAACAAGTTTTCCCCAAACCTGGATGGCAATCAGGGCAATAAAAACCTGTTTTTACCGGACTAAAACTGATCTTTTCAATTTGGCTTTTCATTTTTTCTAACGATGATAGCCTAGCGAATTCCCCAAAACGGATGAGTTGGCCAATCAAACTGTTTTGCGGCGACCACTTGCCCCTTCACGGGCTACAGACGAATCTCCAAAGGACGGAAAATGAAATCCCAAGCAAAAACGCAGAACACAGTTCAAGCCACGACAAAACAAACTCAAGTAAATCCGCAAGCGGAACCCTTGCTGGTCGATCTTGAGTTGGATGCTGATTTGCATTCAACGTCATCTGAGGTTTTTGTGGGTCAATGGAACAATCTCGTAAGCACAACCAACTGGGAAAAGGGTCTTATTATTTTCGAGTGGCGAAAAGCCTTAATCGAAAAAGAAGCGCCTGCATCCCAATACTCCGATGAAGCCTGGAGCCAGCTCGTCAATGGCGTCACTTCTCAACATGTCGGTCGATTACGTCGGGTCTACCAGATCTTCGGTGAATCGAGAAACGACTACGAAGGCCTTTACTGGAGTCATTTTTGCGCAGCAGTGGAATGGAATGATCCTGAACTGTGGCTTGAAGGAGCAATCCAAAACAAGTGGTCCGTATCTCAAATGCGTAAGCAACGTTGGGAAGTCATGGGGAAAACGCCAGGAGAAAATCCCGACAAAGAACCAACCATTTCCACTGAGCTGGATGAAGATTTTGAACCGGCAATCAATACCGAACCCAAAAACAAAGGCGAGGGTTCCACTGGCCCCTTGCACGAAGATCCTGATTTTGGTGAAGTACCAAATTTCGCCGATGGCACGCCAAAAGAGGCCGCCAATGGCTCCAAGATTT
>JAZABE010000510.1:0-1084 GCA_036137535.1 Planctomycetota bacterium
CAATGTGCTTATCGGCCCTTTGATTTTCGGTTTATTCTCTGGCATCCCCTGATGGTTGACTGGCCCCGACGGGAACTGGCGGCGGCGTTGGAAATCCCCAACAATATCTGCCTAATTGCCCGGCGGCAATCCCCGGCCAACCTGGATTATCACTACTTCTGGTCGACAACCGAGATCCCCATTGACGGTCTGCTTCGCAACGACAACCGGGGGAATGAAACCTGTTTTCCGCTCTACACCGCCACCGCCCATTCCCGGAGCTGTAATGTCAACGAAAAATTCATCCATCACGCCCAGCAGACTTGGAAATCCAACGACGTGGAGCAAGAGTTTCTGTTCCACGTGATTTATGCAGTCTTTCACTGCAGTCAATACAGAACCCTGTTCAAGCACGATCTGCCCGAACAATTCCCAAGGTTCTTTTTCCCCTTAAAAAAATCATTGGCGACTCAACTGGCCATTCAGGGATTCAAATTAAGGCAATTGCACGCCACGGAGCAGAACCAATCCCATCTCCCGGAGCCCCACCCTCCGGATGACTGGAGCAAGCCCCGGTTTTCTCAGGGCAAACTTTCATTTTCAAAGTCGGTTTCGCGTTCATTAAAAACGACAACCTGGGCGTTCCAGGTCGGCTCCCATCGCGTGTTGGAAAAATACACCAAGCACCGCTTTAAAGATGAATACTTTAATGGTTTGGTTTCGGATTGCGATCGGATGATCCGAAAGATTGAAAACCACCAGGAAATCGTCCAGCAGCTAGATCGCATCATTGAATCTCAGGGAGGATTCTTGGAAGCCTTTGATTTCGGGAGAAGAACTTATGATCACTCGGCTTAAAGCCCTGCAATTATTGTCTAAGTGTCGCGGCGATGAAATCTGGTCGCTCGAGGTGTGCCAGCGGGAAGGGGTTCCGCAGGAATGGATTGACGTCCTGGCCGATGCCACAGAATCCGGGTTCCAGAGTGACCTGGAAACCTTATACGTCGATCAACAGCCTATCAACCAGTTCCATGGAGTCCAGGATGTCAAACTCGCCTACCACCTGGGCGACTACCTAGGGGTGGATATTTCAAAAATCCCACTG
>JAZABE010000511.1:0-5145 GCA_036137535.1 Planctomycetota bacterium
GCGTGCGCCAGTTTGCCATCCAGCTTTCGATCACATTGCGCGTGGGTCCCAAGCCCAAACGGAAGCCCATCAACCCTGACCTCCAGAATTCCCCCAAGAGTATCTCCCTCGCCAGCACTCTTGTCGATCAAATCGATGACTTCCTGGTCTTTGTCTGGACACAGGGAATAAATTTTGCTCGAATCCCGCGTCACCACTTTTTCCTCAAAAGACAGTTCCAGGTTCGGCGGCAGGTCAATTCCACCAAGCTGCACGACGTAACCAACGACTTTGATTCCGAATTGTCCAAGAAGTTGCTTTGCCAGCGATCCTGCCGCGACCCGAACAGATGATTCCCGCGCGCTTGCGCGTTCCAGCACCCCGCGAATGGAACCCAAATATTTAAGGGCCCCCGTTAGATCACCATGGCCTGGTCTTGGACGCTCAAGCTCTTTTAATCGCTCAAGCTTATAATCCCGGTTGATGACCTGCATCGCGATCGGACTGCCCAGAGTGTTTCCGTTCCAGATACCGGACAAAAAGTCGACCTGATCAGTCTCCAAGTCTTGCCGCTTACCTCGACCATAACCACCTTGTCGTAATTTCAAATCGTTGTTGATTAGCTCCGGATCAACCTTGAGTCCAGCCGGGAACCCATCGACCATGGCCAGCATGGTTTTTCCGTGCGATTCACCGGCAGTCCAGTATCTCAACATGTTTCTTCCAAAATTAAAGCGGCGATTCTACTTATCCAAGTTCGCTAAAGATAGATGAATTGGCCCCCTGAATGATTGTGAAAGCCATTCTTTTTTGCCCAATTTCCAACTAACATGAAACACTTCTCCCGTGCTGGCATTTTTTTAGTCGAATCCCGTGAAAGACTCCCTGAAAAATCAATGGTTTTTGTTCAGTCTCGGCGGAGTGCTGCTGGTTGGATTTTTCTTGGCAAAACAACTGGTACTCCTCTCTGAAATGCAAGCACTGCGGAATGGCCTTTTGTTTATCGTGATGTTTCTAATGGCTCTTCCTGTCAAAACTGCGGATCTGGGGAATGCTCTCAAGTCACCCTGGGCAGCGTTGTATGCCTCTGCGATTAATTTTCTGATGATTCCCCTGCTGGCCTGGGCAGGCTCCTGTTGGTTCAACACCTTTCTCGGAGAAGGCCTGATAATCGCTGCAGCAGTTCCCTGCACGCTTGCCTCAGCAGCCGTTTGGACACGCAGGGCAGGCGGAAATGACAGCGTCGCTATTTTTGTGACGCTTTTCACAAACCTACTCTGCTTCCTTTTGACCCCGTTTTGGATCTGGCTAACGCTGGGCAAGTCTGCAGAAATTTCGACAGCAGATTTGATTTTAAAGTTGGCTTTCCTCGTCGTTCTGCCGATGATCCTGGCTCAACTTTTTCGGCAACAAAAATCGATTGCGACCTGGTCAACCCAGCATAAAACCGAACTCAGCCTGTTCGCCCAAATAGGGATCTTGATCATGGTAATGATCGGCACGGTAAAAATGGGAATCAAATTTTCCGAAGGATCTGTGGCATTCTCATGGATTGAAATTGGCAAAGTCTTTTTCCTGGTTAATGCAATCCATTTTTCAGCTCTTTATTTTGGTCGTTATTCAGCAAAATTACTCGGTTTCAAAACTCGCGAACAAATCGCCATCGGCATTGCAGGCAGCCAAAAAACGTTGATGGTCGGTCTCAATACCGCAGTTGACCTGAATCGCTCCATTTTCCCCATGCTCCTGTTCCATGTTTGCCAACTAATTTTTGATACGATTATTGCTGACCGGTGGAAACAACAGTCTGAGTCGAAATCCAGTGAAAACAATCACTTCAGAACACCAACCTGAACACAAAGATCAACCCGAAATTAGAGTGATTTGAGTTGGCTTTGATCGATCTCCATCGAAACGCCTTGTTCAATGAAATGCACAAAGACCAACAATCGAGTCTGGCTTTCCCGTCGAATCACTTTTCCTTCGAAACCTTTAAACGGACCGTTGATAACATACACTAAATCTCCGGAAGCAAGTTTTTCTTCCTGGGTAACTGCAACGCCGGAACTCAAGACGGCCTGAATTTGCCTGAGATCTTTAACCAACTGTTCTGCGTTTGCAATTTCAATGTAACTGGAAACACAATTAGTCTTCATGGCCTCGTATCGGTCCTGTTCATTCCCGAACACAAAAACGTAGCTTGGAAACAGGGGTGAATAAGAGGTGCGGAAACGTCCATTCGGTGACCGAAAACGTTTTTCAAAGACTGGACCGTAGAAGGCGATTCCCATTTTGAATAAACGCCGCATAAAATCCTTCTCCCGCCGACTCATCAATGAAAACAGCCAAACGGAATCGTAACCCAGGGTATTCTCCAACAAATGCTCTGGAAATATATCTACTTCTTTTTTAAGGATCGGCATCTGGAAATAAGGTTCCTTTCACGACCATCACCGCATTACCAATTAACTTGACACGGTCGTTTTCTAGCTTGAGATCAATTTTACCGCCCCGTTGGGAAAGCTGAACGGCTGACATCTCGACCTTCCCCAGTTTCTGTCCCCAATACGGACCAAGACAACAGTGTGCAGAGCCTGTTACTGGGTATTCTTCAACGCTTAACGCCGGGGCAAAAAACCTCGAGACAAAATCAAACTGAGGTTCGTCAGACTTCGCCGTCACGATAACGCCACGGTAATCCAGCTCTCCAAGGGATGCGAAGTCAGGTTTCAGTGCCTGAACCTGCTCTTGGGTCTCCAATTCGATCAGAGCATCAAACCGACTTCTTCCGTAGTAAACAGCTGACGGAAAATTTGCTTGAATGGCATCGCACAAACCGCCAGGCGTAGGGGGGGTTGTGGGAAAATCAAGCTGAACTCGATCCGGCTTCACCAATTCTGCAGACAGGAGACCAGAACGGGTTTTGAATTCAAGTCGTTCATTGGTTTGGAGTAATCCAATGTCCAAAAGAGCTTTGGCAGCTGCAACTGTCGCGTGCCCACATAAGTCGACTTCAGCGACTGGTGTAAACCACCTCAACGACCTGTTACCAAAATCGACAAATGCCGTTTCGGAAAGGTTGACCTCGGCAGCGACATTTTGCAGCCAATCATCCGAGAAATCCAGGAAAGAATTCAGAATGCAGACGGCAGCAGGATTTCCCCTGAAAGCTTGATCCGTGAACGCATCAACAACGTAAAAAGGAACGCCTCCCATGAATTCCCAATCTGATTCAAAAACCGGATTGACTGAATTTCCGATTAGCGGCTACCGAATTTTTTTGACGGAGCTGGGGAAAATCCGTTACGTTTCGAATGGACGCAAGAGTGCCCGATTGCTCAACGTCGGGAACTCGTGAAAGCTTCTTGACTGGAACTTGATTCGCCGTTACTGGCGGTTCTTTTAAATTCAATTCGGCCGTAAACCAACCGGCATTCAGCTCGATCTTTGAAAAGGCTGGCAATCCGACTGACTTTATTTCTTCTGGGAGTTCAAGTTGCTTAAGACTAATTTCTGTTGCCTGCCGTTTAAGCAGCTTTTCCAGCTTCGGCTTGATATTTGACTCGATGATGCTCTTGGAGTTGGTATAAGCTCCATCAAAATCAATCTTAACGTCTTCATTTCTAGCAATGACAATTGAATGATCTGAAGATTTCACATCATACGAAACGATAATTCTCATTTTGTCACGAACTACGGTCGCATCCTGCTGAATCCGATTGGCCGTGATACTGGTGGTTATTTTCCCATCGGCAAATGAAACCTGAATTGGTCGAACCCTTGGGAAACTGATTGTTAAAGGTTTTTCATCCTTTTCAGGTTCCGGTAATTGAATTCCAAATGACGAGATCAATTCCCGCAAATCTTCGTTGCTGATGTTTTTACCACCAAACAAATGCTGCATTGCATTGTTGATCGTTGATTCGTGGAACTGCAACACCACATCACTCTTGGACGATACAGCCGGCCCCTGCAAACCGCTCAACTGCTTGGCGTTACCCACGAGTGCAAAAATCTCTAAAAAGTCTTTCGTGGTTGCAACTTCAAGACGCTTGGGTTCAAAATTCAATCGACGGGTCGTTTTGCTGATTTTATTCTTGATACGAGAATTAACATTGCCTAAGGATTCATCCAACTGGCTGCGGATTTGCCGAACAAATTTCGCACGTGCTCTTTCAGCTGCTTCAGCTTCGCCTTGTGACTTTTGTTTCTCAATTTTTTTCAGTGTGGCATTACGCAACAAAGGCGGACTTTCAACCCCTTTGATTTTGGTACTGGTTTGAGCGCCGGTTTTCAAACCCGAATAGCTGATCGTTCTTCCGTCATATCCGATAACGGCTTCGGCAACGAGGCTCGTTTGCCCTTCACTGCAAATGTAAACACAACCTAATGGTCCAAGGTCTTTGGTTCCAACTTGATCACTTACCGTATTTCCGTCGATTCGAATCTTAAACTTCCCGGACCGGGTACTAGGAATAAAATCGATATCGAATTTGGCAGTCGTGTGGGCTGTTCCCTTTTGTCTGACTCCCAAGATTTCTTCATTGATGGTACGAGAATCGGATGTCATCTGCTTGTTGACAATCGCCTTTGCCAATTTTTCGGAAATTTGAACATGAAAATTGGGTTCAGAAAACACCTCGCGTATCGCCGAGACCAAGTTGTTGCATTGGCCTGAATTTTCTAGATCGGTAACCGCTTCGCCGATCAAACCGATGGTTCGATCGTCAATTTCACTTTGCAATTTAACCAAAGATTGCTTGACCAGGTTCAACCGGCTTTCATAGATTTTTTGGCCTATTTTTTCGGAGCCAAAATAACTCAAATTGGCATAATCAAACAGTGCAGACCGAACATCTGTAAACACTTTTAATTCTAGGCCGGGATGATTCATCTGGAACAAATGCCCAGCTTGGTTTAATCGCGTTCGATTGGGTGATTCCGCTTCAACTGCGTCAGTAAGGTCATCCCACAAAAGGTAAGCTTTCCAAGCTTCCGCATTGCTTTCGCCCTGCCGTGCCAATTGCCGATCCAATTCTTCCATCTTTTCCAAAAGGTTCTGCTTGGCTGCAGCAATCCTTTCAGGCGTGATTTGAATGAATGGCTCCGGAGATTCAAGCGTCTCTAGGAGTCCGCTGATCTTTTCGGAAGGAGTTTGATTCGATT
>JAZABE010000512.1:0-18200 GCA_036137535.1 Planctomycetota bacterium
GCTCAATTCGATGATTTCCGTGGAAGCGTCGGCTTCGAGCCGGTTTAACCAACTAAAAACTTCGTCGACCGGAGTTCGTTTGGAAAACCCCTTCATGCGAACATCTTTGTTCATGTCTGGTCAAAAAAATGGGGTACTTGGAGAACAGGATGAGTCGGCTGAGTCTAAGCCAAACACTATCATAACCCCAAAAAGAACTCTCGGGCTAGGCAATTCTCTCGCGCTTATCAACCAAGGGAACGTCAAGCCGATTTCTTTTCGGGTATCAGATTCTGGACCGGGACGTAAAACCTCGAATACCGTTTTCCGTCAGAAAAAAGTTCGCCTCTGGAGGTTGCGACCAAAACTGTTGCCCGTTTGGTGATTCGATTGACAAAACCTCTAAATCTTTTTCCTCCGTGGACGAAACTGACTTGTTGTCCCACGCGAATTCCGAATTCCTGAAAAGCTCTTTCGTCGCCAGTAGTTAATTCGTGAGTTGATTCGGTGTGACCAAAAAGCCTTCCGGTGATTGACTGAAACCGTTTGCGGAAACAGTCAGAATGGTACCAGATCATCATTTCCACGAGATGAATAATCTCGTGTTCCATGATCCGTTGAAGTGCTTGGAGCCGATCTATGCAGTCAATGCCGGTAACGTTGACCGTTTTGTGTGTGTCCTTAAATGTCTGGAACATGAGCGTTGTTGAAATTGCAATTTCATATTTTCGATCCAGCAATTTTTTTCCTTGCCAAATTTCTTCACGCGTTGTTGTTCCTCCCGACCGCGTCATTTTTCCAGATAACCGGAACGACAGCGGCTGCTTTAAGCTTCGCAGTAGTCGAGTGATTTCGTTATCAAAAAAATGGGCATCATAGAGCTCAAACAGGTGAGCAAGATTGGATTCATGAATCTTTCGGAAATTTGCTGAACGGAATTCTTGGGTTTCATTGCGAAGGATCCAGTAAATCTGAGCAGACTTTTTTTTCGTTTGGTGAAGAGGACAAACTTGCTGAGTCCGGGATTTAATCGATTGCAATAGTTCCATGGTTGAAGATGTTAACCCAATTGTCACCAAACGGCGAGCCGACCCATTGATTGATCTCAAGAGATGTCTGCGGAGCCGGATTTTGGGGGCATTGCAAGCAAGCTGTTGCTAGCAGAAGCCAGCTTTTGGATTGCCGACCAGTCCAAGTCTTACTAGAATTTTCGCTTCGCCATAGTTTTGCACGTGTGAGGGCTTGATGGTTGTCAGTGAAGAGACCCTAGCAATATCTCGGGGAGTCAAGTTGCTTTTGTCAGACGTTGACGGTGTACTGACTGATGGCAAATTGATTTACAGTGACGCAGGATTGGAAGCCAAGGCATTTCATGTGCGGGATGGGCTCGGGGTTAAACTCTGGCGTCGCTGTGGATACAAGTTTGGTCTAATTACTGCGAGAGAATCCAAGACCGTCCAAAAAAGGGCAGACGAGTTAAACGTTGACTTTGTGTTTCAGTCAAGTCCTGAAAAATTTCGAACTATTGGTGAGATTGCCGAACGGGAAGCAATTGAACTTTCGGAAATCTGTTACGTGGGTGACGATTTGCATGATTTGTCAGCGATTGAAAAAGTTGGGCTGGGGGCTGCTGTCAATGATGCCGCGGATGAAATTCAAACCGCAGCGGACCTGGTGCTTTCCAAGAACGGCGGGGACGGTGCCATACGAGAACTTGTGGAGTTTCTTTTGAAATCGAAAGGGGAATGGGAAAAAACGATCAAACCTTTTTTCGCCTAACCGATTAACGTGCAATTATTTATATACCGATTTGTGGTTGGATTGAGCTGTGTTGCAATGGCGTATACAGTTTACGCCCTTTGTATTGTGCCGCTGATAGACGGCCGTGTTGCGCAAAAACAGATCGAAACTCGTCTTCCCAGTGAAACCAACAATCAAAGATATGCGAAACTGATTACAACGGTTTTTCCAGCAGACGACTGGATTCGAGGACGCTGCAAAATTCTCGACGCAAGACAGAGCATCCTGTTTTTCAAAGAAGCAAGGCAACTCGAAGATGGGAACTGGGAGGTGAAGCCTGTTACGATGTTCTTGAATCCGGGGAAGGCATTGGTTAATTCTGAAACTGGGGAATTGTCAGAAGCACCGGAGAAGCCGATTATCCTGCGAACCGAAGAAGGTGCTTACCTCAATTTTGAAGATGGCACATCGATTAATTCTCCAAGTGGAAAATTTTCGAGTGCGAGGATGCCGGGAAAAGTCATTGTTTTCCGGGAGGCCTCCATGCCTGGCTCGGATGACAACTTTGAATTTATTACCCGGAATATACAGGTCAACAAAAAACAGATCTTGGCAGTCAATCCTGTTGAATTTAAATACGGGAAGCATTTTGGTAGTGGGCACAATTTGACGATTAACCTGGGTTCCTTGGAAAAGTCGAAGACCAACCGGCTGCTTCCGCTTGTGCAAAACCTGAAAACGGTTGAACTGGCCCATCTCGAAAAAATCATGTTGCTGCCCGAAACATCGGGGGAATCACTCAGCAGCGAGACCGGGCTCACAGGCGATTCGATGGCAGACTTGGAAGGGGCACCAGTCAAGGTCACGTGTGCGGGACCGTTCCGCTTGGATTTTGGGAAATCCCAGATGGTCTTATTTGATCAGGTGCATGTCGAACAGTTGCATCGTCAATCCAAACCTGACCACCTTTATTGTGATCGCCTTGAGGTGAATTTCCGCTTGAAAGCTAAAGACGGTCAGGGGCCAAAGGAGAAAATTAAACTCCAGACCATCACCGCTTTCGGTCAGCCCGCGGCTTTGCATGTTGATTCACGAGGTGCTTATGCCCAGGCAAGACAAATCACCTACCAGCTCGGCCGTAGAATCATACACTGTCAATCCAATGTTCTGGTCCGGGACAACGGTTACCAATTTCAGGCACCGGAAATGCAATATCAGCTGACTCGCAATAATCAGCTGGGAACGGGTTGGGCAACCGGACCGGGTGAAGTTACAGCACGCTCAGCTGACCAGGATGGATTCTTTCAGGCGGCTTGGGGTTCGGAATTGAATATTCAACCTCAGGACGGGAAAAAGGCAATTTCGATTCATGGAAACGCGCACATTGTACTGCGTCAAAACCAACATTTTCGCTGTGAGGAATTGCATTTTTGGATCTGGGAAAAGCGAAAACGAGGCCCTCAGCCCAAGTGGGATCTCATCCCTGCACAATTATTGGGCTTAAGAGATGTGGAGGTTAATGCTCCCGAATTTGCCGGGAAGGTTGACGAATTTCGGCTTTATTGGCCCCGGCCGATTGCTCCGGGCAGTTCCAACCGGATTACAGAGAATCCGCAAACGCTAAAAAAGAAGGCGGCAACAAAGAACCCATCCCGGCTCAGTTTTGCCAGTAGCCGTTCAAGTTCTCCAAAGCTTGGCAATGCTCGGCAACCGAATACAACCCGGATCGTCGGTAAAGGTCATCTTGCGACTGCTCACTTGACACGCTCCAACGAGCTCAAGTCTTTCCGGGTTGAAGGTAAACCCTCCGGATCCAGTTCAGTTAACTCTGAGCCCGATGTTGCAGCTGCAGTGGATCTTGATCGGCAGGTGCATGTCCAGTCGATTAACCTCAAACCGGATGAGAATGGCGGCCCGACGAGCGTGTTGTTAGATGTAAAAGGAACTGCCATTCAGGTCGATTCGACCCGGGTCCAGGATGCTTACAAAATCGGTGTGACTGGATTTCCGTCGACGATTGCAGCCGAAGGGATCAAGTTCAAAGCTGATAAATTGATTATTGATCAGTCGACCAACAAAGCCTGGACGGATGTTCCGGGGAATGTTGAAATTTCTCCAGCCATCCAGTCCAGTGTCCAGTCGATTGGACCGGAGCCAAAGACCAACATTTATTGGAATCAACGATTTGAATTCGATGGACGGGTCTTGCGTTTGACTGACAAAATTCGGTTTGATGGGATGGATTATCTGGATTCGGGCGAACAGGTTGTCTATGAAGGTGAGACCACTCAACTGGCAGCAGCGGTTAATCGACGAATCGATTTTCTTCAGGCAAACGGGCCATCGAAGCTCCAGAGATCGAAAGCAGGATTGAACTCAAAAACCAGCATCCAGGAACTTGCGCTTCTTGGAAAAGCCCGTATCAAAACGACGACCCGGGAATCCATTAATGAAGTCAAGTCTACTGAGGAACTCTACGCTCGGGAAATCAATATCCGCACTGACACGGGAGATGCGAGAGCCATTGGCCCAGGAAGTCTTCGGTCAATTCGCCGAAATCACCAGACGGGTAATCAGGATCAGGTGGCGTTGATTCCGGATTTGGCGAGTTCTCCCAGCAACCTATCGTACCTACAGGTTGCATTTGATGGACAAATCATAGGTAACCTCAAATTCCGTCAAGGTACGATTAATGAAAAAGTACGTGCCGTGTACGGGCCTGTGGATCATTGGAATGCCAGTTACGATCCTAATGCAACTTCGATTCAGGGTGAGGAAATTTATATCAATTGCAATCAAATGAAATTCAGCCAGTGGCAACCGGTTCGCTCTGACAAACCACTGGTGGAAATTTCAGCTGTCGGGAATACAGAAATTGAAGGTAAAAAATTCAGGGCGTTGGCGACCCAATTGTCCTACACCGAAGAAAATGAAATTTTGCAATTAGAAGGGCTTGACCGGAATGATGCCAAAATCTGGTTCCGGAAAAACGAAAATCATCCTTGGCAATATGGAGAGGCGAAAAAATTTCGATACCAGAGGTCGTCCAGCGAGATTATTGGATCTGAAGACCTGAAGGAAATGCGGTTTCTCCAGTTGGAGGCTCCTCAAAAACGTAAACGATAAAGTTTGAAAAACCCCGAGCAAAAGGTTGTTTGGAGCAATTAAGTGGGGCAAATCCAGAAAAATGGTTCCCGTTCCTGAATAACCCGGTTGGCATTCAACAGCAGGGCTAGAACCGGGTGAGTTGGTCTTAGTGTTCGGGGTTTGGTGGGCACCTTTAGCCAAAATCCGGCGGATTATCGATGTTCTTGAGCTGGACCCAGCTCAGCGGTTCCCCTCAGAAGACCTCAGGGGCCGGTGGATCCAGCTGACACGCCTGGGTTTTTGCAGGAATCCATGAACTTTCTCCAAGCGTGTGCGTAGCCTCAACCGGGAAATTCGCCTTGCCGTCTGGGGCGGCATTCAGTATTTACCACAACTCGGTCCTCGAACCCGGGGAAGATCTGCTAGCCAAGGATGGAAGCTGTACTGTGTTAATTCACCAAAAAAGGAGAGCTCGGATTTCCGTCCGAGAAGTCGTCATCACATTTTTGGTTTGGGGAATGACGACACTTCCGCTCTGGGGACAGGTTCCATTGCCTCGACCCGGTTCTCCAAAGGTTCTGAATCCTGAGGAAATCACTTCGGCTCGCCAACTGGAAAACCAGGCCGTCGTGAATGTCGAAATCCAAGGCGCGAGCTACATTCCTGCCGATGAATACCTGCGCCGGCTGAAAACGCGTCGTAACCGGACCTATGACCCGGATGACGTTCAGTCTGACGTTGAGGAACTTCATCGTTTGAAAATTGTTCAAAGCGTTCGTTCGTTTATTCACCAGACTTCCGAGGGAGTTGTGGTCACCTTCAGAATTTTCGAGAGACCTTTTATCACCAAGGTTCAATACATCGGCAATCGGGCATTTCCAGATCGTCGTCTAGAAAAACTGACTGGGATCTCAACCGGGAAGCCACTTGATGTTATCGCAGTCAAAATGGCAAAACGTCAAATAGAAGATTTCTATCATTCCAAAGGATTTCCAAGAACTCAGGTAGAAGTCCTTCAAGGAGATCAGCGAGACCACCGAGAAGTGACCTTTCTCGTCCACGAAGACGAAAAACGGAAAATCCGTTCGGTTAAATTTGAAGGAAACACGATTGATTCTGACGGTCGCCTGAAAACTTACATTAAATCCAAACCCCCGATTGCCGGGATTATTGGTGGTCACTATCAAAAAGTGGAAGTCGAACAGGATGTTCAACGCTTGACGGCCTACTATCGAAGCCTTGGGTTTTTCTTTGCCAAAGTAGATCGAGAAATTATTTTTGATCGAACTGGAACCAAGGTAGATCTTCGATTTATCATTGCCGAAGGGCCTCGCTACGTGGTCCAAAGTGTTTCGTTTGTTGGTAATGAAAAATACGATCAGGGGCATTTGGATTCTTTGACCCGATCCAAAGCCAACCAGTATTACGATGCGCGGCGACTTCAAGGAGATTTGTCGCGATTGCGAGATCTTTATGGGAGCCAGGGTTATATCGCGGTTAACATTCAAGCAGCACCCAGGTTATATGAAACACCTGGAAAACTTGATCTTGTGTTCAATATCGATGAAGGCCCACAATACCGAGTTGGTGACATAAAAGTACATATCGACGGTGAGTATGGGGTGACACGGCAAACAGTGATCTTGGACCGACTAGGGCTCCACCGTGGAGATGTTGTCGATGTCCGAAAAATTCGTTCTGCAGAACGCAGGCTCGCGGCTTCTCAACTGTTTACGGGATCCCGTAATGATGGTCCTCCTCCAAAGATCGTGGTGAACCCCAGAGCTGAAGTGGGGGCATTGGCCAGCAAGCCCAACTCCGGTTTTCGCGGTCAAAGTCCAGACCAAAACGGAGTCCGTTTCATTGACTTGAAAGTCATACCCTCTCCAATGAATCAAACCAAGAACACCCTAGAAACCTCGGTGGAGCCAATCCACCGTTGAAAATTGCTGTGAACCAAAAACTCGAAACCTTCATGGTGATTGTTGCCAGCCTGCTCGTTTTTTCAGCTGGCTGCCAAACACCCCATTCTTTGAATCAGTCAAAAACGGCTCCGATTTCACTGAATTCGCTCCGCAGCTACGAAGTTCCCCTAACCCCCACAGCCCAAAACCTCAAATCCAGCTCAAAGGTGAATGCCAATGGGAGTTTGCCTAGGGACGGCTTGATTTTTCGGGGACAAGACGGTCCGAACGGGTATCCGAAACAACCGGTTCAAGTTTCCCAAAGTACAAGTTCGCGAGTGACGTTCCAGGAGAATGCGGCTCCGGGAAATGCAGGGCAGGCTCCTGCCGTGGAAGGTCCAGGTAACCAGGTGCCCCAGCAGGTTCCACAAGGCGGAACCTTTGGTGATTATCCCAACAATCCGATTCCCTATGCTCCTAATGGGTTTCCGCCGGGGCAAGGCCAGATGGGATTAGGGCAGCCGTTTATTACGCCTCCGGGAATTCAGAATGGGAATGTCGCTGATCTCGATATTTTCGTGCGTGAAGGGCAGACCGGCCAGTTTATGATTGGTGCAGGGATTAACTCAGATGCCGGGTTGACCGGGCAGCTGACCATTAGTGAAAGGAATTTTGATATTCTCCGCTTTCCTCGCAGTTTTGCTGACATTGGTAGCGGTGAGGCATTTCGCGGAAGGGGACAAAGTTTTCGCTTGGAGGCTCTGCCGGGCACTCGGGTCCAAAGGTATCTGGTCAGCTTTGGAGAGCCGTATTTTTACCTGTTCGGGCAGCCTTTCTCATTCAATACCAGCGGGTATTATTTTACGCGGGGTTATTTTGATTGGGATGAACAGCGGCTCGGGGGTTCGGCTTCACTGGGCTACCGTTTGACCCAGGATGTATCGATCAATCTTTCTGCACGAGCAGAAGATATTACGATCTTCAATCCCCGGCTGGCAACTTCGCCGGAGTTAAACGAGGTTTTGGGGGATAGTTCCCTTTATTCGCTTTCTGTTGGACTAACTCATGACACGCGGGACCACCCTTTTTTGTCGAGCCAGGGGCATTTGTTTTCACTCAGCTATCGCCAGGCATTTGGAGATTTTGATTATGCCAGAGGTGATCTTGAATATCGGAAGTACTGGTTACTGACACAACGACCGGATGGATCCGGCAAACAGACAATTTCTCATTCGACCAAAGCCGGGATCACTGGATCACAAACTCCTGTGTTTGAAAATTATTTTGCGGGTGGTTTCTCCACCATGCGGGGATTCGATTTTAGGGGTGCTTCTCCCACACAGGGCGGAGTGATTGTTGGAGGTGAGTTTCAATTCTTGAATTCATTGGAATACACGTTTCCCATCACGGCCGATGACATGTTCAAAGGTGTTTTGTTTTGTGATTATGGAACCGTTGAGAGTTCAGTCACGATCGACGAGGACAATTTCCGTGTGGTACCGGGATTTGGATTTCGAGTCAATTTACCGATCGGGGGTGCCGGTGGTGCGCCTTTGGCATTTGACTTTGGATTCCCGGTTGCCAGTGCAGCGACTGACGATCGCCGGATGTTTAGTTTCTACATGGCAGTGATGCGGTAATTGAGAAACCGATGGTTTCCGCTCCGCTCTACGAATTTGGACCGTGTCGGAGAGTGGTTTTCTATTCTTTGGCAGGTCTCGCAGTCTTACCTTGCCGGGAATCACGTGACTAGGCAACGGTTTGATCATCGGTGCTTGGAATCCTGCCATAACGCCGCGCGGAAAACCCGATGACTGCCAAAATCACAAAGGTCACAGCGGCACCGAGAACAAACATACCCTGGTCTCCGCCGAGTTTGGTTTGAATCGCAAAGATCGCCTGGCTGAAAGCGATCACCACACTAAAAGTCATCAGGAGATTCCAAATGAGCATCCGGATACCGGCTGGCTTGTGCTCTCCCATCAGCCGGCGATTGTTCATCATGAAGAAGAACGCAACATAAGCAATGGGAAGGAGCATGGCTCCGAAGGTGGATGCCATAATCACTAACCAGGTCTTGGAAGTACCTCCCCAAATCACTGGGTACAAAACCCCCACAATCCCGGCAGCGTAAGCACCGCAAAGATTTAATTTTTGACTATCGTGTTTGCCAAACAATTCTCGAACGGCATAGCCATTGATCATCATCAGGATAATGATGGTGGAAAAACCCATGGCCAGGGCACCGGCGCCGAAGACAAGGTTTGCCCATTGCTTTCCAAGGAGGGGAACCAGTGATTGGGCCAATTGATTCGCATTCGGTTTGACCAGTACCGTGGCCAATGTTTTTTCAGAATTTGGAAGATCGGGTGCCAGTCTCGCGACCAATGCTTCCGTTTCTGTTACTAACCGTCCTTGTTTTTCACTAAGCGATTTTTGGGTTTCCTGGTCAAACCACTTGTTTGCCAGGATGCCCTTGAGTGATTTGATTTCAGCTTCCAGGGAAGAAATTGTTTCAAGATCCTCCTTGTATTTTTCCTTTTTCTTGAGGAGATTGTCTCGGAGGATCGGAGCAGCTGATTTGAAAAATGAACTGGTTTTGACCTCAGCAGGATTCTGGCTCAACAAGAGAGCATCTGCCTTTGCGTGGAAACTGTGCGCTGAAGCGATGACAATACAGGAAGTCACCAGGATAAAAGGAATTGCCATGCCTGTCACCAGATCAAAATTTGCAAGTCCTCGGAACGGTCGATCCCAGCGGCGTGCCAGAAGTGAATAAGGCAGTAAAAACGTCATGTTCAGCCCAACCGCGGTAGCTGCTGTTGAAATCATGACCTCGCGTTGGCGTTTCACGATTGATTCTTTCCAGAGTTCCGCTTGGGCGGGATCATTTACTTTTGCCAATAATGCCTGAACATCGGTTGATGGATTGTTCCATTGAGAAAGATCTGGGATGAATCCCTGAAAAATTTCTGTAAGTGAAATAGCCTCTTTTTGAAACAAGATCACCACCACACCCGCAAAACAAATGATGATGACGGCAATTACCAGTTTTAGAAATAGGTCAAACATGCGAGTCAGAAAACCTTTTTTTGAACTCAAATAAACCATCAAGCCGGCGAGCACAAAAAGACCGCCAGAAATGGAATACTTGTAGACCGAGGTGTCCTGAATCACGTCGCCGCCGAGATTTTTGTCTAAAGCATCAAAGCAGAGGCTGAATTGGGGCATGATCCAGATCATGTTTGCCAGGATGGTTGCCACTAACCAGCCCACGCCCAGCACTGGGTTGATGTATTCGTTAATTGCCTTATACGGTCGTTGTCCTGTCGATAAAGTCACGTAGCTGATTGCCGATAGCATAATCACGCCGGCGATGATGGCGATCAGTTGCAGCCAGAGCATGGAGGAGCCGCCCAACACTCCGAGGTACAATGCACTGCCCAGTGAGCCTCCTCCCAGGGTGATCGCGGCCTGGAGCCAGCCTGGCCCGGACAAACGGAAGAACGCCAAAAAAGTTGCGATGGTCCCTTTTTGGTGGGCAGCTTTTAAGATTTCGCGATCGGAAGTGATTTTGTCTTGGTAGGCCATGGTGTTCGTGGTGGTGGTTTTGAGGGTGGGACGGCAAGCGTGCTTGTCTTTGGGAGTCTATAGCATAATCGAAATCAGTCAGAAAAATGGGGGGAAGCCATCTCAGGCGGCAAAGTGCCGCATAAATCTCCAGTTTTGGCCTCTGAAGCATCCGCATTTTTTAAATGTCGGACGTTCTGCAGCCTGTTTTCCAGCCGTTTCTGGACATTGCTTATTGGCATGGTAGAGTTCAGAGGAGAATAAGGTATTGTTGCAGTTGATTGTGTGGTGGCCGATAAGTTGTATCGGTCAAATTAGTAAGACTAGACGGTGCCGGTTGAAACGGTTGACTGGCGAGACGATTCTAGAATTCGGTTTGGCACATCCAGCCATCGCCAGTGACAGTTAGCGGCAGACAACTGGAGAACCCTTCAGGCAGACATTAAGGGATGCTGGTTGGTGGTTTTCGACAGCAGGTTTCACTTGAAAATTGCTCCAGTGGAACCGGGTAGGAAATTGCTGCTGATCCGCTATGTTTTACACTTTAATTGATCAAGAGAACTGTGTTGTCCTGCCTCGCACATTCATTGTCACCAATCATTAATCGGTATCCGTTCGAATGATTATTGGAATTCCTGCTGAATCTTACCCAGGTGAATCGCGAGTTGCCGCGACCCCTGATTCTGTCAAGAAACTTATCAAGTTGGGCTACACCGTCCAGGTGGAACAAGGAAGTGGGCAATCGGCAAGTTACCCGGACGACGCCTATGCCCAGGCGGGTGCTGCTGTTGTGGACGGATCCCAAATCTGGAATGAAAGCAAGATTATTTTCAAGGTCCGCGCTCCCAATGATCCCGAGTTGGGAAAGCTTAAAGCCAATCCGAACAATCCTGCGTTGGCATCCTTCATCTGGCCCGCACAAAACGAGAATCTTTTGAATTCTCTCGCCGACGCTGGGGTTTCGACGCTTGCCATGGACTGTGTTCCCAGAATTTCCAGAGCTCAGAAACTCGACGCCTTGAGTTCCATGGCAAATATTGCGGGTTATCGAGCGGTAATCGAAGCAGCGAATTCGTTTGGTAGTTTCTTTACCGGTCAGATCACGGCAGCCGGGAAAGTGCCTCCAGCAAAGGTGATGGTGATTGGTGCGGGGGTTGCTGGGCTGGCAGCTATTGGTGCGGCGCGAGGATTGGGTGCTATTGTGAGGGCGTTTGACACGCGGCCGGCAGTGAAAGACCAAGTCAAAAGCATGGGCGCTGACTTTTTGGAGCTTGATTTTGAGGAAGATGGTGAAGGCAGTGGTGGCTATGCAAAAGTCATGAGCAAGGCGTTTATCGAGGCCGAGATGGCCTTGTTCGCTGAGCAAGCCAGAGAAGTCGATATTATCGTGACCACTGCGTTGATTCCTGGCAAAGCGGCGCCCACATTGATTACCGAGGCAATGGTCAAGTCCATGAAGCCAGGTAGCGTGATCGTGGATTTGGCTGCGGAACAGGGTGGCAACTGCGAACTGACTGAACCGAACGAAAAAGTCGTCAAGCACCATGTGACGATTATCGGTTACACGGACTTCCCCAGTCGTTTACCGACTCAATCATCCGCCTTGTATTCGAATAACCTGGTGAACCTGATTACGGATATGACACCCGGAAAAGAGGGGCAACTGGAATTCGATTTAGAGGATGAGGTGTTGATTGGATGCCTGATCACCCACGGGGGTGAAGTGAGGTGGCCACCGCCTCAGAAAGATACGCCTCCATCGACAGCCGAAAAACCAAAAGAAGTTCCGCCTGCTCCGGTTGAGACCCCGTCTTCATCGGGTTCTAGGACCAACTCTCTCATGATGTTGGCGATGACTGTTCTGGCCGGAGTTGGATTGCTGCTAATGGGTTTAGTGGTGCCGGGTCCTTTCGTTTCACACTTAACTGTGTTTATTTTGTCCTGCTTTATTGGCTGGCAGGTGATTTGGAATGTAAATCCGGCCTTGCACACACCACTGATGAGTGTCACTAATGCCATCAGTGGGATCATCGTGATTGGGGCGATTGCCCAAATTTTCAATTCGAGTTTGCTCATTATGATCTTGGCGACAATTGGGATATTGATTGCCACGATTAATATCGTGGGTGGATTTTGGGTGACGAATCGAATGCTGGATATGTTTAGAAAACAGGATTAAAGACACGGGAGATAAATGGGTGAGTGATCTTGGTCGACTTCCGGATATGGCATTTGTCATCGCCGCGATTTGTTTCATTTTTAGTCTTGGCGGATTAAGCCAGCATGAAACGGCGCGTCGCGGAAACCTGTTTGGCATCGTCGGTATGTCTCTGGCTGTGTTTGCGGCTCTGTTAAAAATGGGGCTTGACGATTCGCTCGCCGCCACGGCCGAGCACTTCAATGCGGGGAGTTCCCTTTATACGGTAGGCGTGAGTCTCTTGTTGGGTTCCTTGGTGGTGGGAACTGTCATCGGGATTTATCTTGCCACCCGGGTGGAAATGACTGATATGCCGCAATTGGTGGCGATCCTTCACAGTTTTGTGGGATTGGCGGCGGTTTTGGTTGGATTTAACAGCCAATTTGATTTGTCACACCATCTCAAAGCAATGAATGTATTAGCTTACATTCATCAAGTTGAAGTTTACCTGGGTGTTTTTATTGGAGCGTTGACGTTTACCGGATCCATTATTGCCTGGGGCAAGTTGCAAGGCGTGATTGGCAGTAAGCCCTTGATGCTACCAGGGCGTCATGCACTGAACGTTGTCGCACTGTTGATTTGCCTGATTTTGGGAATTGTTTTTGTCAATGGCGGCTTAAGTGACTGGACGATTTTTCCTTTGATTGTCTGCACGCTGATTGCTTTTGGCCTGGGGGCCCACTTGGTGATGGCCATCGGTGGAGCCGATATGCCCGTGGTGGTATCGATGCTCAATAGTTACTCGGGTTGGGCCGCTGCGGCAACCGGATTCATGCTCAGCAATGATCTCTTGATTGTGACCGGTGCACTGGTGGGCAGCAGTGGCGCCATCCTGAGCTACATCATGTGCAGTGCGATGAACCGTTCGTTCCTCAGCGTCATCCTTGGTGGGTTTGGTGTTGAATCGGGCACCATGGCGAGTGGTTCCGCGGAAGACCTGACCTACCAGGAAACCTCCGCGTTGGAAACCGCGGAAAGCCTGGCCAACGCCCGGGAGGTCATTATCGTTCCTGGATACGGAATGGCAGTTGCTCAGGCTCAGCACCCAGTTCGAGAAATTACGGAAATTCTAAGGGCCAACGGGACCCAGGTCCGGTTTGCCATTCACCCGGTGGCCGGTCGATTGCCGGGACATATGAATGTTTTGTTAGCCGAAGCTCACGTTCCCTATGATGTTGTTCTCGAAATGGATGAGATCAACGAAGATTTTTCAAGCACTGATGTTGTTCTGGTGATCGGTGCCAACGACATCGTCAATCCCGGGGCCTTGGATGATCCGTCCAGCCCGATTTACCAGATGCCTGTCCTGCACGCCTGGGAAGCTTCCGAAGTCGTGATTCTCAAGCGAAGTATGGCAACCGGTTATTCGGGCATCGATAATCCGCTGTTTTACAAAGAAAATTCCCTGATGCTTTTTGGCGATGCTAAGGCCAGCATTGACGGCATTCTGAACGAGCTGAGAAATCGCACTCCCTGAGCCCACTGGTTAGAGGGTTCATAGTTCGAACAGTTTTTGCAATAGGCGGATGGCTTCGGTCGCCATTTTTTCACCGTTTCCCGGCTGCACGCGGGAATTGACGGTTTCATAGCTGCCTTCGGCGAATGCCTTGCGCGTGGGGATGTAACCAGGTGCGTCGTTAGCAAGTTCCATCACGATGGTCGTTTCAAACGGTGAAGCCGTTTTGATTGCGATTCCAATATCAACGAAAACTTCACCCGGTAGTGTGACGATAGCAATTTTTTTGCTCAATCGGAAACCATGGACTTCCAGCGGTATCGAGTCTCCAATCCGTAGGCCAATCGCCGTGATCTTGTAGGCCTGGACCCGTTCCAGGAAAGAAAGCTTGGAGCTGTCTACCCAGTGCATGTTCCGGATGGCGAGTTGCGTTTCCTGCTGTGAAAACGTCTGTAATGGAGCCGCGAAACGGGTGCTCAGGATCGCAAGTGCAGGATGGTCTACCGGTTCAAGGGTAGGAAACTTGGACAATACGGTTTCTGCCAGCAACGATCCAATTTCTTTGGCGGTTCGCCGACCCTTGATTTTGATGTCGATGTGGTTGATATCACCGCAGGTGCCTGCACCAAAAAAGGAGACGAATTCCTTGCCGTTTTTTTCCCTCAACCGGTCCTGCAAGTGTTTTGGGTAATCTGCAGAATACTCACTGCCACCGACTGTATCCAGGTGCAGGGCGAAACTGACCAGTGCCGCGAATGGGTTGGTTTGGTTCAGTCGGGAAAAAGAGATGATGCCGACCTCGGGGTCAATCGGGCCCGCGACACGGAGGATGTCCGGGTTTTGTTGCCCCGGATTAAAACGAACTCCACCTCCTTTCATGTGAAACCGGCGGTTGAACGAGAGCCTTTTCTCTTTGGCGATCCCGGCCTGCAAGCGGGCAGGCTGGGTATTGGCAAGCGCCTTTCCAATGGAGTCCACCAGTTGGGTAGTCAATTGCTCGGGGTAATCAATTGCTTCGTGCGGGTCACTTCCGGTGCTCTTGACGATTCGGTCGTGAAAGTGCTTTCGCAGGGCTCCGAAATAAAGGGGGCCTGTGTGGGAATGGGTAGCCATGATCGAGATGTTGCTGGCGGGAATCCCATGTTTTTTTTCGGCCGTAGAACGGACCTTGCTGGAGACCTTCGGGGAAATGCCGATGAGGTCACAAAAAACAATGGCCCCCTGGGTTTTGCCTTGCACCAAGACAATGGTCTTCGCCGACAAGCGGTCCTTGATCCCGGTGCTCAGTCGTTCACTAAAGTAACCGCTCATCCGGTAGGGAACCGGAGGCGTGATGTCGACCACCGCTGTTCCGATTTTGAGTTCCTCAGCCAGTAGGCTGCTGGCTGGAATCGCAACCAACAGTAAACCGGCGAACCGCCATTTCGCCGTTGTTGAGGATTTGCCAGAGCGATCTCGAGGGTGAATTATTTTTCCCGGCACACGATCACCTGCCAACGGTTAAGAGCATTTTTGAAAATCAGTTATTCGGGAACATCATACGTTAAAACAATCGGTCCCGCCCGCTCCGGACCGACCCCCAGTGTTAAGTCAAAAGCGACCTGCCCATATTTGCACAAACCAGAATTCCCCGTTTCGCAATAATAATAAGGTACTTCGATACGGACCTTGTCGGATCCGTTACCAGTGACCGGGAGTTCAATCGAGAATTGATTGGTGGGTTTGGGTAAGTCGATCTTGTCCAGAGAAACCTGCGAACGATCAATAATGCCAGATTGATTTTCGAAGAAAACAAAGTAGCCCATTTTTGCCAGCTCGTTGGTTTTCCAGCCTGGCGGCCAATTCAATTTGACCGTCAAGGTAACTTTTCCATCGACCGGTTTTGCCTGTTCCACGCGTTTTACGACTTTAGCCCGTGGAAAACGAATTTTGGCAACCGGTTTTGGCGGGTTGATTTTCGGCGGCTCAAGCCCCTTGATCACCAGCGTCGAGACGTTCCCGGTTTTTGGGTCGACTTTTCGGATCAAGTGGTTGTTCGTATCGGCGACGAAGAGCGTTTCGTTGGCATAGGCGATACCCGCCGGTTCGTCAAAAGTACCCAGGTTATCATTTTTCCCGGGTAGTCCAGTTCCCGCCAGCGTCTTGGTTTCACCGGTCCGTGCATCAATGACCTTGATTTTGTTGTTGTAGGTATCCGCGATGTACAGGTTGTTTTCGTGGTAAGTAATGCCGATCGCATGTTGCAAAAGAACATTCTGTTTTTTCCCATCCTTGTCTCCAAAGATAAACAGCCGTCCCCGCGGTTTGCGAGATGTTCCCACGACTGTTTTGACCTTGCCGCGGCGGTCGAAGGGCACAGCACGGATGGAGCTACCTTCTGTGTCGGCGACGTAGAGCCATTGTCCATCAGAGGTCAAGCCACTGGGCTGTGCGAAAGATGAAGCACCTAGGGCGAACGGCTCGTTGGGCAAGAGTGCGCCATCAACGATGTCTTCCCGGCCATTTCCCGCGTAAGGACCAATCATGGATTCATTCAGAGGCATCTTCCAAATTTGGTGGGGACCCGCCATGGCGATGTACAAATCCTGTTCATGAATCCACAATGCCCAGGGTGAATTGAGTGCCGTTGTTTTCGGTTTGCCCGCCCATTGCTCAAAGCCGGTCGCGTTTGGGTTAAAATGCTGAAAAGCCCGCGCTGCCTGTTTTCCCGTTCCCGCGATCGTGCGGACCGTTTTCTTTTTCAGGTCAACCTTTCGGAGGGTATGGTTTTCGGTGTCTGTGACATAGAGCATGTCGCGATGGAGCACGACTCCCTGGGGATGATCAAATTCTGCATTCTGATAATTGCCATCGTTGCTTCCAATCCGGCCTGAACCAATGACCTCCTGCAGGTTGCCGTCCAAGTCGGTGACCACGATCCGATTGTGGTTACTGTCGGTGATGTATAGCTGATTTCGGGTTTCATCTGCAAGGATTTTCCCCGGAAATCGCAAAGGGGTCGGGTTGCCTTCGTGGCTTTCCCGTTCGAACTTCAGTGGAGAAAGGTCGACGAGTCCTTTTTTTTCATAGTAGGCAAAGGCGGGCTTCAAAAAGGCCTCGAGGTCTTCAAACCGAATTTCACCGGAGTGCCCGGCAACGATTTTTCCTTCGGGATCTAGCAACCGAATCGAGGGCCAACTGCTTGCTCCATAGAGCTCCCAAACTTTGTGGTCTGCGTCATTAATGACAGGATGTTCGATTTCATAACGGAGAATCGCTTCCCGGATGTTTTTGGTGTCTTTTTCATTCTCAAACTTCGCGGAATGCACGCCGATCACAACCAGTTTATTCGGGTATTTTTTTTCGAGTTTTTTGAGTTCAGGGAGAATGTGAATACAGTTGATGCAGCAGTAGGTCCAAAAATCCAGCAGGACAAATTTACCTTTCAGATCGCGTTTGCTGAGAGGTTTTTTGGTGTTTAACCAATCGAGTCCCTTGGGAAAATCTTGAACATCAAATCGCCGTGGAAACGGCGCCTTGGGATCCTCGTCGACCGAAAATGATTTTTTCCGGTTGTCTTGTTTTTCTTGTTGGGCGAGAGCGGGAATTGAAAAAAGTGAAAGAGAAAACAGAAAGACGATTAAGAAAATACGAGTAGAATATGGCATCATAGTTTGGCCCAAGAACGAACTGGCTGAATAAGCATTATCTTAGCAGATTTTACCCGCAGAATACGATTGGTTTCCTCGGCTGAGCGTTCGGGAGGATGGTTGGGTAACAGAGCCCGCACAAAGTCGCAAAACATCCTATTTTGAACTGACTAGCCAACTCCTGAGCGCTTTCCACTGACGAAACGGGTGTCCAGTCGGTGACGGTGTGCCTTCTCAAAAATTGTTCGAACACAGAAGGCAAGGAAAATTTCGTTGGCTGCTCGACTGGGTCAGGCCGGCCTAGCCGCTGAGCAACCCGATCGGGTTCAGTCCATTCCAGGGATCCAGAGTTTTTTCTCTTCGGCCGGTTTTTCGGGGGGCTGAGTTTCTCCGGAAGGTGTCCAAACCGATTGGGATTCACTGGACGCCGGTTCGGTTGGTGAAATATCGGATAGTGACTCGGCCTGTGGGTTTCCGCGTGGATCGACGATTCCGAATCGAACCAGCACCCGCATCAACTCATTCCCCACACCCGGTTCACGGATGTACTTGGATTCGATTTCCCGGATCAGGTCTGGTGCGCGGTTGACGTCGCCCCGTTCAATCCGAGCTTCCAGCTCGGCAATCAGTGTCAAAGC
>JAZABE010000513.1:0-5132 GCA_036137535.1 Planctomycetota bacterium
TTAAATCCATAATGTTTGGCCAAGCTGCGAGCCAGAGCCGGGCAAGTTTCCTCGCCACGATATTCGTGGTCACCCGCAACAAAAACGATATGCTTTCCTTTGCCAGGACCTTTTTCTCCCTCCCAGACAACACGGTTAGGGTGCTCAGCCGAAACCGGGCAAATCCCGGCAATGCCAAGCCCGAATCCAATGAACCCGATCCAAATCAACGGTTTATTCGTCATGGTTTTATCATTCATGGTTTGTGATGAATTAGTTTCAAATACAGTTCCGACCATTTTAATCGATTCTCAGTAGCCCCGTTTACACCAAAAGATTGGTCAAAGGCCCCTTGAGATCGAAATCCTTCAATTGTGAGTCTAGTTGACCGAAAGTGTCTCTGGTTTCCAAGCCCGCAGCCTGCAACAAAGTCAGGTAAAGATTCGCGATCGTGCGATGACCCTTATTCTGGTAACTGGGAAACTGTAGATATCTTCCCATTTTAACCTTCTGGTTCATACCGCCCACCAGCACAAACGGCCAGTCCCTTTGTCCATCATGGTGCTGACCCCCGGCGCAGGACGTGTAGACAATCAACGTGTTATCCAACATGTTGCCATTGCCCTCTGGGATTTCCTTGAGCTTCAGGGCCATCTTCGCCACCATTCCCAAATGCAATTTATCGATTTCTTTACGAGCCCGCGGCCCGTCCCAACCGTTCGCCGTCTTACCGTCACCCAAGTGGCCCAGTGCATGAACGTGCTGACGGATCCCCAGGTCTGAATACACGATTCCCAGTGTGTCCGGGCGAAGCGTAACCACATTGGTATGCCCGGTGATCAAGGCTGCCGTCGCCAGTTCAAAATGCAGCCCCAACCGGATCGAAGGAACCATCGAGTCATATCGACTCGACATTTCAGGAGCATATTGCTTAATCCTATTGCGTAACAACATTTTCTTTTGTTCACGAACCCGCAAAGCTTCAAAGGCCTGGGTATACCGGGCAAACCGATCTTTTTCATCAGATGAAAGCTGTTTTTCGATCCTCTTCGCATCGTCCCGCATAAAATCCATCAAGTTGGTGTTCAGTTTCACCTTCTTCCGCAACTCATCCGGTGTGGCGACGGAGGCACCAAAGAGTTCACGAAACGCTTTCTTCGGGCTTGCCTGAAAAGCAACGGGTTGCCCCTTTTTCATTGCCGAGATATTAGGATAGCAGTAATTATCACCGGGACGCTTGGTGTATTGTTCAAGCAACGGGCCGTTCATTGCCATACCGTAAATCGGGTACGGTCCCTTTGAAAGGGATTGGCCCAACAGACAATCAATCGTTGGGGCCACGGCGACTTGCTCCGAATGGTGACACGAAAGTGCCCCAAATCCTGCCGTATGATTTCCCATAAAGTTTTTGCCGGAGAGCCCTTGGACAATTGTTAGTTGATCTTTGAGGGATTCAAACTTCGTGAAATTATCCGGCAACTGGTGTTCCGCCAGGGAGACATCCACCAGCTCGTTCCGGTCCCGACTCCACTGGTCGGTCAGTCCTCGGGGCAACAGGTTTTCCTTGTCGACACCGCTCGATTTCAAAATAAAAACAAACCGCTTGGCAACACCATTTTCAGGCCCGTTCTCAACCGCTGACAACTGGTTGAGAAACGGCAAGACAAATGGTGTGCTTCCAAAGATCCGGGTCAATTCTCTTCTGGTGATTGGCATAATTTAAATTTTCGTTTTTATTGATGTTACCAAACTAATTACCTTCGATACAGAAATGAATCTGAACTGAGCAAAGAAACAACCAATGCCTTAAAGCTTCCCCCATTTTCCAGGTACGCTTTCTCGGCCGCCACCAGGGTCCTGGAATCGCTTAACATTTCATTTCGCCCCATGAAATAACGAAACAGGTAGCGAATAAACGTTTGCCGGGCTCGCTTTGATCGCCCGATTCGATTCATCATCTCGATGGCGTCGCGAACGTTACCATCCACCGTGACTTCTCCCGTACCAACGATCTCACCCTTAGCGTTAATTGCTCGCGGGCGAAGTTTTCCTTTGGCCAACCATTGTTCAAACTGTTGGCCGCGGCGGTGGACGATCTGGTTATTTTCATCAAAGTAAACCTGCTTGCGGTACCGGCCCCAATCATCAAACACTTCAAAAGGTTCACCCAAGGGATTCATCTTTCGATGACACCGCCAGCATTTTTCTTCTCGAAGCAAATCCATGCGTTCGCGAAGTGTTTTGTGAGGGTCATTGGGAACGTTCGCATCCACGTCCGGAGGGACATCTGGAACAATACCCGCTAAAAGTTTTTCCTGAACCCAGTGACCCCGGCGAACCGGGTCGTTGCCATCATTGAGCGAATGCGCTGCCAGCCACGCCGGGTGGGTCAATAACCCAGCTCTCTGGTTCTTCGGTAGTTCAAACGGCTGCTCTTTTTCCCAACTCCACACCTGTCGTTCAACCCGGCCCGTTGGGGGCAAGTTGTAAACACCAATGTAAAGAAGATCCGACTGCCCCCGAATGGGCTTACCATTGATCCGGGTATAAGGCCATCCCGGGAAGGGTGCAATTTGGTCTTCCAGTGCATCGGCCACTAGCTTCACCCGTTCTTCAGCCTGCCGTTTAATTCGCTGCGTTTCTTCCTGTTCCTGCTCTCCTTGGGGATCCCGTTTCGCTTCCTGGTAACCTGCAAGCAGTTCACTTAATTTGATTTCCACATAATCCGGCCGAAGCACCTCCCGGTAAATTTGGTCCGCGATTTCGTTATCACCCGGATGAGCCACGTAAAAACGGTTCGAGGTCAACAATTCCTGAATCACATCCTGATCACGGTTGATCCAGTACTGAATGAACTGCTCCGCTTCGTACATCAGTCGTTGCGTGTTCCACTGCCGGATATTCGATTCATGAACCCGGGCCATGTCTTTAAAAACTTTATCCGCTTTGTTGTAACCAAAATACTCTTCGAAGAAACGTGTAATCCGGGGCGTTTTGTGAGGACTCATTCCCTGGTCCAAGATTTCAGATACCACCAAGGCGACTTCTTTTGCATCGTTGAGCTGTTTCCGGCGAAGAGCTTCTCGAATCACTTCGTTTCGCTCTGGCGACCAATCCGTCAAGGCATACGCCACCGAGTAAGCAATTTCTTCAGGTGAAAGATGACGCCGCCCATGTTCATCAATTTCACCCAGCCCAATTTCCATGCGGTAAACAGATTCAGCGCAGAGATACATGGCCGTAATGGTGGTCGTTAAAGCCTCGAGGGCATTGCCCGTTTGAACATTTTTTTCGAAAAAACCAAGGTATTTTTGAAGCTCACTTTCAGTCGGGGGGCGGCCAATGGCCATCCTAAATTCCTGAAAAAGAAAGTTTCTTATTTCAGCAAATTCTGGCAATTTCCCCGACTGAAAACGCTTGAATTCTCCTTCTTGTTTTCGTTGATCCAACAGGTGGTGGGTGTTGATCAAGATCATCTGGATTGTACTCTGATCCACCGCACTGATGGCAGCATAATCCCTGATATTCCCTTCACCCGTCACAAAGCTAAACGGGCTTTTAGCATCACGGATTCCCTTGCCTTTAAAGAGTTGAGGGCTAAACCGCCACAACCTCGAGGGCGAGAATGCGAGCGATTGAAGTCGCCCAGAAAACAAGAGATCGTGGTTAACATAATTCCCATACTCGGGCAGCAATAACTTATTACGTCGAGCCTCCGCAACCGGTGAACCGTGAAGTTTCAACTCAATCCATTGAATGATCTCCGCAAGAGCCAGCCGGTCCGGCTGGCCGGATCCTTCAGGAGGCATATCTCCAAATTGCAAGGCTTCGACCACAGTTTCCCACTGACGGGCCTTGGCAATTTTCGAAAAATCATTCCCCAGTTCAGCCAAATTTAAAGACGATTCAGCAGGATCCTGATGGCAAGCTCCACAGTGTTCCTGCAGAAAAGGTTGGACCACGTTTTCCCACTGGGAATCATCGACCGCAAAGGCGCTGTCAACAAGCAGCAGCACCAGCCCGAAAAAGAACCAATAAAGTTGAAAGACGCGGCTTACGTTCATCGTCAAAGGAGACTCGGGAAGTCATTTAAGCGTCTGCCCTCAGGCAAACGTTGAACTGTCCCGCTTATCATAGTTTCCTTTGCCTAATCCAGCCAGCGCGGTTTCATGAAAAACCACCGGGATTTAAATCGATCCGTCCGTGGAGATTTTTGAAAACTCATTTTCCCGCCTCACAAAAGGCTGGGAGAGGTGCAGGGCTTAGACTACATTAAAAACCATCACCAACCCAATTCTTCTTTTGATCTAAAAACTTCCCGGGGCACGCGTGTGCCCACTCGACCGTTTGGACCATGATGCCCCGATTCCCTGACCTGCGAATCTCCTGGACTTTTAGGTCCCTTACAGATTGGCTTTACTAACCATTTTCAAATGACCAACCGGTTCCGAACCCTGACCCAGTCACAACACAACCGCCCCCCGAAAAACAAATCCCATGCGGCCTCTACGATTCCTCTTAGGTTTATCGACCGTTACCTTGATGGTCATTTTCGCTTTTCACAGCAATGCACAATCAGAGCACCGACAAGCGGCAGTGCCGGATTTACAGATTTTCAAGAAACAGCACCTCACCGATACGGATCTATTTCGCCAATGGACCCGGATTTACGGATTCACCACTGATTTCCAGGTGAACCGGCCATCCCACATGACCGCCATCGGCCACGTCAATCTGCGACACCGGGGAATCCCGGTACGTGGCCTAACCGAGTACCCCGTAGGTTGCGCCCTAAAACTGACGCTCAAGTACTCTCCGACTCAAGTCGGGTTAGGTCCTGACAACACAGACCTCTTCCCTCCCTTGGGTAAACTCGTCATTGGCTCGATAACCGGCGACAACATCAATGGAGTTTCTGATCACTATTCCGCCGGTCCTTTTGCTGGCTACCAACGACTGGACAAGCCCGGTTGGTATCGTCTGGAAGTTTGGGGCAATAGCCACTCCAGTATCAATCCCGAGGCAGACGGTTTGATTGACATCAACCCGGCATCCGGACAGACCACGTACAATCAACTCATTCTTCGAGTCGAAACCGAAAACTCAAATCGGTGACTCAAAGCAGGGGTCAAAATGAATTATTGGAACACTCT
>JAZABE010000514.1:0-5129 GCA_036137535.1 Planctomycetota bacterium
CCGATTTGGATGTTGATGATGTCTCCGATGATGGTTTGGTTTATTATTATTCGGGATCCAAATGGAACGATTGCAACGGGCATGTCACTTTTCCCTCCTGCAACTCCGACAACATTGATGTTAAGGATGGCAACCGGTCAAACAGTGCCGTTATGGCAAATCCTGATCGGGCTGCTTCTCATGGTCCTTTCGACTCTTTTGGTCGTCCATGTGGCCTCGAGAATTTTTCGTGTGGGCATCCTTTGGCAGGGGAAAACGCCCAGTCTTAAAGAAATGTTGAAGTGGGCACTGAGTAACCACTAAGGATTTTGTTCTGGATTATTCAGACCACAAAACCTTTCTTTTTTCAATTACTCCCGGTTTCCGGTCAACAGCTGGTATTCGCATATTGGCGGGAAGGAGTAAAATGGCGGGTTTCGATTTGCAGAACGCTAAATGCCCGCTTCCGATATTGTTATCAAAGGTGCTCGTGAACACAACTTACAGGACGTGAGTCTTGTGCTCCCGAGGAATCAACTGATTTGCTTGACCGGCGTTAGCGGCAGTGGAAAAAGCTCTTTGGCTTTTGACACGCTTTATGCCGAGGGTCAACGCAGGTATATCGAAAGCCTTTCCAGTTTTGCCAGGCAATTTCTTGGGCAAATGCCCAAGCCGGATGTTGATCTGATTTCTGGCTTGAGTCCTTCGATTTCGATTTCCCAGAAATCAGCCGGTAACAACCCGCGGTCGACGGTCGGGACCATTACCGAAATCTATGATTACCTGCGGGTTTTGTTTGCCCGGGTGGGCACAGGCTATTGTCCAAAATGTTCGCAGCCGATCACGGCCCAATCGCGTGAAGAAATTGTCGGCCGTATCCTGGCATTTGAAAAAAATCAGAAATACCAAATTTTGGCACCCGTGGTTCGAGCTCAAAAAGGAACGCACCGCGATCTTTTCGAAGACCTGCTGAAGCAAGGGTATGTCCGGGCGCGGGTTGACGGTGAAATTGTTTCGCTCAATGACAATTTGAACTTAGACCGTCGCGTCAGGCATACGATTGAGGTTGTGGTTGATCGACTGGTCAACAAGGGAAATATCCGGGCACGCTTAGTCGAAGCCGTGGATTTAGCTCTCAAAATTGGCAAAGGTAATTTGATTGCGATGGTTGAAGCGGAGGCGGTTCCCTCCGATGGCGGTATGGAAAAAACGGCCCGGGATCGTGACATTGGCTTTTCCGCTGACTATGCCTGTGTTACCTGTGGAGTCAGTTTCGATCCTCCCAGTCCCCAGATGTTCAGTTTCAACAGTCCCCAGGGGATGTGTTTAACGTGTGATGGTTTGGGTGACCTTTATTCTTTTGATCCTGAATTGCTGGTTTCCGATCCGGCAAAAAGTTTTAAGCGAGGTGCGATCGGACTGATCGGTGCATGGAAGGATATCGGTCGTTGGAAACGGCACATCTATGCAGGTGTTGCAGAAACAGTTGAACGGACTCAGGGTCTTGCGGAAGGGACCTTACTGGAAACGGTTTGGAATGAACTCCCGGATGAACTTCAGCAAATTTTGCTCTATGGAACTGGTGAACAGCACGTCACGTTTACCTGGCGGGGGGGAAGTTCGCCGATGAAATACGGAGGAACATTTAGCGGCATCATTCCTGACCTGATGTCAAAATACCAGGAACTTAAAAGCAAACCCCTGATGCGCAAATATGAAGAATGCATGTCCAACATTCTTTGCCCGGATTGCCAAGGGGATCGGCTTTTTGATCAAGCACGGTGCGTCCAGATCCGAACTCGACATGAATCTTTCGCCAAGAAACCATCCTTGACTTTGCCTGAAATCTGCGCGTTACCGATCGGGGATGCCACTCAATTTTTTGCGCAAATTGATCTTGATGCGACCCGGACTTTTATCGCGTCAGAAGCTCTCAAGGAAATTCATTCTCGACTCGGGTTTTTGATGAATGTTGGCTTGGACTATTTGACACTGGACCGCAGTGCGCCAACACTTTCGGGTGGCGAATCCCAACGCATTCGATTGGCGGGTCAAATCGGGAGTGGGTTGGTCGGGGTGCTGTATATCCTGGACGAACCTTCTATCGGGCTCCATGCACGCGACAATGACCGGTTGATTTCAACGTTGCTTCGGTTGCGGGATATGGGCAACACCGTGGTTGTGGTTGAACATGATGAGGATACGATGTGGGCAGCGGATCACATTATTGATTTCGGCCCAGGACCGGGAATTCGTGGTGGCGAGGTCGTCGTTGAAGGTCCGCCCTCGAGGATTACCCAGGAACCAAGAAGTTTGACCGGCCAATACCTTCTCGGGTCACTGCAAGTACCGAAACCTGATGCCTTTCGTCAGCCCAAGGAAGGCCAATTGTTGCGAGTTACTGGGGCACGGCACAACAATCTGAAAAATGTTACTGCCGAAATACCGTTGGGTTGTTTCGTCTGTATTACCGGGGTTTCTGGTTCCGGCAAAAGTTCTCTGGTTAACGGAATCCTCGTTGAAGCCTTGCGACGGGATTTGAACCGGGGACTGGGGGAACCCGGTGATCACGATGAAATTACGGGTTTGGAACATCTCGATAAACTGATTGCCATTGATCAGAGCCCGATTGGAAGAACTCCCCGTAGTAACCCCGGTACCTACATCAAGGTTTTTGATGAAATCCGCGCACTGTTTGCCCAGTTGCCTGATGCCAAGAAGCGGGGTTTTAAGCCAGGCCGATTCAGCTTTAATGTCAAAGGAGGTCGCTGCGAAGCCTGCGAAGGCAATGGTGCCAACAAACTTGAAATGGATTTTCTTGCCGACATTTGGGTGACTTGCCCGGTCTGCCAGGGAAAACGGTTTAACCATGAAACGCTACAGGTCAAATTTAAAGATTGCAGTATTGCTGATGTTCTGGATCTGGAAGTGGGAACCGCGCTGGAATTATTTGAAAACATTCCGAAAATTCACGACAAGTTGAAAACTTTGAAAGACGTTGGCTTGGATTACCTGAAAATAGGTCAGCCGTCGCCAACATTGTCCGGTGGGGAAGCCCAGAGGATCAAGCTTGCCAGAGAGTTGGTCAAAAAAAGTACGGGGAAAACGCTCTACCTGTTGGATGAGCCGACCACCGGTTTGCATTTTGCGGACATTCGACTGCTGTTGAATGTCCTGCAACAGTTTGCGGATGCTGGAAATACCGTCTTGGTAGTCGAGCATAATCTGGATGTGATCCAGGCGGCTGATTGGATCATTGACATTGGTCCAGAAGGGGGGGCAGCGGGTGGAAAGGTTTTGATCTCTGGACGACCGCAAGAAGTCGCTGCTTGCAAAGAATCATACACAGGGCAGGCCCTTAAAAAGTATTTTGAACAGAAAGAGAAACCCACTTCCGGGTCTGTTGGTCCAACGGCTATACGCAAAAAGAAACCGGTCGTGGAGACCTCCAAGTTTCTGACTGTTCAAGGTGCAACACAGCACAACTTGCGCAATGTCGACGCCAGTATTGCCCGTGACCAGATGACCGTTTTTTGCGGACCCAGTGGAAGCGGGAAAAGTTCTCTCGCGATGGACACGATTTACGCGGAAGGCCAGCGGCGTTACGTGGAAAGCTTGAGCAGTTACGCCAGGCAATTTGTCAACCAAATGCAAAAACCAAAGGTTGAAAATATCGAAGGTTTATCGCCCGCGATTGCCATCGAACAAAAGAATCTTGGCAGTACACCCCGTTCGACAGTGGGGACGGTGACCGAAGTTTATGATTACCTGAGAATCCTGATGTCACGATTGGGTACCCATTATTGCCCGGATTGTGATGTTAAGATCGGGACCCAAACCGTGGATCAGGTCGTCAAGAAAGTCCTTGACGTCCCACAGGGGACCAAGCTCTATCTAATGGCACCGGTTGTGCTGGACTCCACCATGGATTTTGAAAACCTGTTTTCGGATTTTCAGGCGAACGGATACACTCGGGTCCGGGTGGATGGGGTGACTTTTTCGGTGGAGAATCCTCCTTCAGTAGACCGGCGGCGCAAGCATGCGATTGAACTGGTTGTCGATCGCGTCACAGTGTCCCGCAAAAGTTCATCGCGATGTGCAGAGAGTATTGAAGCCGCCCTCGCGATCGGAAAGGGTGTGATGCATGTGGCCATTCACGATGAAGAGATGCCAGAAGAAAAATGGTCGGTCGTCAAGCATAGTCAACATTTGGCTTGTGATCGTTGTGGTCGGAGCTTCGAACGATTAAGCCCTCATAATTTTTCTTTTAATAGCCAGTTGGGTTGGTGTGAAGCCTGTGAAGGACGGGGGATCCAGACGGGAGCCAATCCAGCGGCCTTGATCAATGACCCGTCGTTGTCGTTGGCAGAAGGGGCGATTTCGCTGTGGCCGGGTGTGTCGGTTGGATTAGCTCAAAAAATGGTTGAGGCGTTTGGCAGACAGGCTAATTTCCCGGTTGAAAAACCCATTGATGAATTGACCACGCGCGAGCGGAGATTGTTGTTGCATGGTGCCGGGGACCGTTGGTTCGAAGTTCAGGCTTCTGCCAAAAAACGGATCCCACTGTTCAAATTCCAGTACAAGGGGCTTTATCCAGCATTGGATGAGGCCGCCAAAACTTCCTTCAGTTTTAGACGGAAGCTCGAATCGTTTATTGATGAAGTGGAATGCACAGGCTGCGATGGGAGTCGACTGCGGGATGATGCAGGTGCCATGCGGTTTCGGGATTTGACGATGGGAGATATTTGCCGGTTGCCCTTGGGGAAACTGGTAGAAACTGTCAATTCCTGGAAACCGAATTCTCGAGAGAAGAAGATTGCCGGGGAGGTTCTCCGGGAGATTCAAAACCGGCTGGATTTTCTGGTGGACGTGGGGCTGCAGTACCTGACCCTGAGTCGAACTGCGGCTTCGCTTTCCAACGGAGAGGCCCAACGGATTCGACTTGCCAGCCAGCTGGGTTCGGGGCTGTGTGGGGTCCTTTACGTCCTGGATGAACCGACGATTGGACTGCACCCCCGGGATAACCGGAGGCTGCTCAAGGCCCTTCATCGGCTGCGAGACTTGGGCAACACGCTCCTGGTTGTCGAGCACGATAAGGAAGTGATTGAAAGTGCGGATTCTCTGTTTGATTTTGGGCCCAAGGCGGGGGT
>JAZABE010000515.1:0-2046 GCA_036137535.1 Planctomycetota bacterium
CTTCCTGACGCTTGAGCGTTCAGGCTTACCCAACATTAGTGAAACCACCTGGAAACAATCAGCAATTGATCGTTTTGTATTTTCATCACTGCAAAAACACAACCTCCGACCTAAACCATCCGCCGACAAACGAACACTAATACGCCGGGTGACATTCGATCTAACCGGATTGCCACCGACGGTCGATCGCGTCCGAAAATTCATCAATGATCAGTCACCCCGTGCCTATGAAAACCTGGTCGACGAATTGCTGAATCAAGACTCTTTTGGTGAACACATGGCCCGTTTTTGGTTGGACCTCGTACGCTTTGCTGACACCAATGGAATTCACCATGATCATTATCGCGAAGTCACCCCGTACCGCGACTGGGTCATTAAGTCCTTTAACAGCAACCTTCCTTTCAACCAATTTATAGAACACCAGGTCGCGGGAGACCTTTTTCAATCTCCCACCCAAAGCCAACTGGTGGCTTCCGGATTCAACCGACTTCATCTGGTAATCGACCGGGGCACTGCCTTACCAGAAGAAAGCTTTCACCGAAATGTCGTTGACCGAGTAACTGCCTTTGGAACCGTTTTTCTAGGACTAACCGTTGAGTGCGCCCAATGCCATGAACACAAATACGACCCGATATCACAAGATGATTTCTACCGGCTGTATGCTTTTTTCAACAATATCGACGCAACACCGGAAACGCCCGGTGGCAACCAACATCCACCCTGGATCCGGGTCCCCACCGATGAGCAGGCACGATTAATTTCCATTGAACAGAAAAAAATCGATCGGGGAACAATTCGTTCCAAACAAATCAATGACCGACTGGATGCGATGCAAAAAGAAGACCCGGCGAGAAAAACCCTTTCAGGAGAACTCAAACAGATAGCTCAATCACTTGATAAATTTCGCCGCAACCTCGAAGCGATCCAAAAAACGGTTCCAACCACATTGATCATGAAGGAACGAAAGACCGTCCGGGAGACCCGGGTCCGCACACGAGGCGTCTATGACCAACTCGGCGAAAAAGTTACCCGGGGAACACCTGCTTTCCTTCCTCCACTTAACCCGGCCGGAAAAACACCGTCCCGACTTGACCTCGCCCAGTGGCTAACCCGTCCGGATCATCCGCTTACTTCGCGGGTTGCGGTCAATCGATTTTGGCAAAATTTTTTTGGCGTCGGTCTGGTTAAAACGGCAGAAGATTTTGGAGCACAAGGCGAAGTCCCTTCCCACCCCAAGCTCTTGGATCACCTCGCACTCCGGTTTATCGAATCCGGTTGGGATGTCAAATCCCTATTGAAAGAAATCGTGTTGTCTCAAACTTACCGCCAATCTTCGGTCGCTTCAGCCGGTGCCTACCTAAAAGATCCCGATAACCGGAAACTCGCTCGCGGATCGCGGTTTCGACTCGACGCCGAAACCATCAGGGATCAAATTCTCCAAGTGAGTGGCTTGTTGAATCCGGAGATGTTTGGCAAAAGCGTCAAACCGCCTCAACCCCCGAATCTTTGGAAATCGGTTTCTATGAAATCGTCCAACACTTATGCCGTCAAAGCGGACACCGGTGCCAAAATTTACCGCAGAAGTCTCTACAGCTTCTGGAAACGAGCAATGCCACCGCCCCAAATGACACTCTTTGATGCACCAACCCGAGAAAGCTGCATTGCTCGTCGAGAAAGGACCAATACACCCTTGCAAGCTTTAGTCCTGATGAACGAGTCCCAATATTTCTTTGCCGCAAAACAGCTTGCCCAGCAAATCGTTAAAAAAGGTTTAAACGAACAGGAGCGGATTTCCCTGATCTACGAGTCACTCACGGCACATCCTCCGGATGAAAAAGAACTGAAACTATTAACCGACGGACTCGACCGACTGAGAAACGGCTACTTACAAGACCAGTCACTCACCGAACAACTGGTTGAGGGCCTAGCACTAGAACCACACCAAAACCAAGTCGAAATCGCAGCCTACACCACTCTAATCAACTCACTCTTCAATCTCGACATCACCAAGACAAGGGAATGACTATGAACTCAATTTCCTGCCTT
>JAZABE010000516.1:0-1929 GCA_036137535.1 Planctomycetota bacterium
TTCCAGAGCGCGAAATCAGCGGCCGATCTTTTTTTCCCGGCAGCGTTTCCACCTTCGCCCAGTTGTTCATCAGCACTACGGTTGGTCAACTTGCCGTATTCCGAATCTTTTAAAACATCGAAAAACACATCGCTGTCAACTTCATAGGCAAAATCTTTGTCGATCAGCTCTGCAATAAACTGAATGATTTCATCCATGTTTTCAGTAGCTTTAGGCATTACTGAAATTTGATTCACACCCAGCTCCAACAAGTTGGAACAGTAATCCATCGTCATCTCGTTCGCTACTTGGGACATTGAAATTTTACGGCGACTGGATTCAGCAATTAGCTTGTCATCAACATCAGTAATATTGACAACCCAGTTAACCTCGTAACCCACGTAAACGAGATACCTTTTGACGGTATCAAAAATCACCGGCCCCACCATATGCCCAATATGCGCTTCCTTGTAAACAGTAGGTCCACACAGATACATCCCCACTTTACCGGGCTCGACCGTCTTGAACTCTTCCTTGGCACGGGTAAGCGTATTGTAGATCTGGATTCTAGGAAATTGGCTGGTTTCGGCAGGCATTGGTCTACTTTCCTTTTACACCGACTGCTACTCGTTGCACCAATGCAACGCATTGGGCCTGGATGGCCTGTTCGTTGCCGACCGCGTCGACACCTTCCCCTGTTTTTCCCTTGAGCCCCACCTGTTCCCAATGGATTTCAAGCGTATCCGCAATTTTTTGCCGGATCTCGAATTTACGAGGCGAAAGTTTGGGACGCTGAGCAAACACGATACAGTCCAAGTTTATTATCGAAAAACCGGCCTCCCTGACTTTAGTGAATGCTATTTCCAGCATTTCGACAGAACAACGCCCTCGATTTTCAACCGCCGTATTGGAAAAAAGCTCCCCAATATCACCAAGCCCGGCCGCTCCCAGCAATGCATCAGTGATAGCATGCAGCAAAACGTCAGCATCTGAATGCCCGACTGCATGTTGATCATGCTCCAATTGAATCCCGCCTAAAATCAACGGGCCACCGGGTTCAAGCCGGTGCGTATCGTGTCCGATTCCAATTCGAATCATCGAGCGTCCTTTAGAAAAAACGGGTTTTCGAGAGACCCACTAGGCTTAGAGATAATGGATTTATTTTTTTGCATGAGCCAGAAAGGTACCAAAATTAAACCACTTCAGGATCAACTCCATTTCATCAAAACCTGCGTCTAACAAAAGCCGCTCGTTTTCCTTGACGGAAAACGGCACCAGAACATTCTCAAGAGCATCCCGTTTACGTGAAATCTCCAATTCACTGTACCCTTTTTGCCGCTTGTAGTCGAAGTACAACTCGACCAACGATTGGTCAAATTGGACATCATCGTGAATAAACTTTTCTGAGAGGATCAAAAATCCACCTGGACGCAACGCATTGCGGATCTGGTCAAGCAGCTTGAGACGAGAATCGATAGGAACAAACTGAAGTGTGTAATTCATCAACACGATTGAAACATCTTCAAATGCAAATTGTCGAATATCTTCGTGAAAAATTGAAACGCGATCGGCCAAGCCTCGAGCGGCAATTTTCTTTTCGCACTGTTCAATCATTGGCCGGGAATTATCAACACCAATCAGCTCAAGGTTTCGCTCTGGCAACTTTTCAGCCAAGTGAATTAAAGAAGTTCCCGTGCTACACCCGAGATCCACCACTTTGATCGGGTCGTGATCCAGTAAACCGGCCAGTGACGGAATCAATTGCTGAACTTCTTCATAGAGTGGAACACTGCGGGAAATCATGTCGTCAAAAACTTCTGCAACGTTTTCGTCAAAAGCAAACTCACCGGTCTGCGGCTTGATCCGATTGAATAACTGGTCAACATTGGTCATGGGCAGGGTCATTCCTCACTGCGACATTATGAAACTGTTTTTGTGATATAAACTGGA
>JAZABE010000517.1:0-8028 GCA_036137535.1 Planctomycetota bacterium
GGTCCGACGATCCCACTGGTGCCCATCATTCCGATTTCCGGTTTGAAAAGATGCATGCTGCCACCGCGCCCGAGGGAACAGCCCGTTTCTCGACCATAGAGTTCGGCAATCAGTTCCTTGGGATGCAGTCCCTTGGCCAACGCGTGGCCGTGACCTCGGTGGGTACTGAAAACGACATCTTCTCGCCGGAGATGTTCAAAGACGCCTGTGGCGACGGCTTCCTGACCGACATAGGTATGGCACGCGCCATGAACCAAGCCTTCCTGATGCGACTTTGCCAATCGTTCTTCACATTGACGGATGATTTGCATGGTTCGATACATTGACAGTAGCACTTGTCGGTCGAGATTCAGGGCGTACGATCGATTATCCATCGTTGTTATGGGGTTTGATGTTATGGGGTTTGGGACGGGTGTCATTCGGTTGGGTTGTTACTCGTTAAAGGTTTCGCATCCTACGGATCCACCGGCATTCATTGCGAGGTTACCTCCATCCATGGGGATGATGGCGCCGGTCATCCAGGAAGACGCATCACTGGCAAGGAAAACCACCAGTCCCTGGATATCGTTTGGCTGTCCAAATCGACCGCTTGGGATTCCGCTGAGAAATTTTTTCTCAATTCGGGGATCGGCGTCGATTCGGGCCTTGAGGCCCGGGTTGAGAACCTGGGCAGGAAGGATGGAATTCACTCGCACTCCTCGACCACTCCATTCCGTACTTAGTTCCCGGGTCATTTGAGCTACCGCGCCCATGGCCATGCTGTAGGCAATGTGCCCCCGGCCGAGGGCCGTGACACTGGCCAGGGAACCGAGGTTCATGATACTGCCGTGGCCAGCGGCCAACATGCGTTTGCCCGCTTCTTGGCAGCAACAGAAACGACCAAAAACCAGGTTTCGCCAAGTCCATTCCACTTCCTCTAGGGTGATCGCTTCCGGTTTTTTGCGGATCCCTTCACCGGCAATATTGGCCACGAAATCGAGCCGGTTAAACTCGGAATCCAGCTTTTGAAACATTGAACGGATTTCGTCCGGTTTCGAGATGTCGCAATGAAAAGGGACGGCCCGGTTCCCGCTGCGAGAGAGTTGGGATGCGGTTGCCTCGGCACCTTCGAGGTCGTAGTCGACTACAGCGACATTGGCTCCGGCTTCGGAAAGGGCAATGGCCGAGGCTTTTCCCATGCCACTGGCGGCGCCGGAGACTAGGGCGACGCGCCCGGTCAGATCAAATAAGGAGCTCATGGATGCGTTTCGTCGGCTTGGGGAAGGTTTGGGGAAGGGATTGTTTCATGACGTTTGGGGTTTCGAACAAATAGCCACCAGATCAGGATCCAGCAAGCGAATAACCCAAAAAACCAGAAAACTTCAGGTTTTTGGGCAAAGACCAGCAACGTCATGCCAAGATAAAATGTAGCGCAGCCAATCATGCCAAGGGTATGAATCAACCGTGGTCGAATTTCCTTGGGAAGAAATTTATGGTTATTGTAAAGAATCAGGATTGCCGTCAGGCCCAACGAAAGATTGTTGGTGTTTGCGACGGTTAAGACCATCCCCTTGGCATCGGAAAAGTATAAAAACACCGTTTGCATAACCAACGACCAGACTACGTAGAGGGCCATGATCCGGTAGTAGATCCGACCCACTTCTTTGCCGGCCATTGTGTCGCGGATGTTTGAAAGGCCGGACCAGAAAATATCGGTCCATCGACGGCAAACATCGTCAATAATGGACATTTGACTTGGCAGCAGGACCATCAGGCCAACCAGTACGGTGAGTGTCCAGAAAAGCGAATTCAGTCCCCAAAGGCCGGGGGCATTTTTGAGTCCGTCGGCAGTGATCAAGGCCTGTGACCAAGCCAGGCCTTCGGAGTCGGTGAAGAATGAGGAGTACTCGGAGAACTGTATGGAAATCAATCCCGGTAAAGCCATGCCCATAAAACACCCCGGTCCCCAGATCATCACTTGGTCGGTGAGAATGTATTTCCACCAACCTTTCCATCGACTGAGGTTTTCAGTGTTGATTTCGAAGGTCTTGCCGATGTGACTGAGAGAAATACCGCGGCCTCCAACGACACTCGGGATGGCTCCGACCTGCGATCCCATCCCCCAACCCTTGTCCCGAACGAAATTGCTGTAGGTGGAATTGGAGAGTCCTCCGCCACCTGCGTAACCTGCAAAAGCTCCCAAGACTGCAATGTTGGCAAGAGTGATGAGTGGAAAACCGAGTCCACTGAATAGCGAACTAAAAAGATTGTCCACATTGTCTCCGTCCCAACGGTGGTCGTCGTCGAGATCGATATAGGAAGGGTGTTTCGAGCTGAGTCCGGAGGTTAAATGCAGTGGGTATTCTTTCAGCGTGCCAAGCTGGTCAAGGGTGATCCAAAGTCTGGAACCAGATGTTTTCTTCTGGTGCCGTACGGCAAACGATGTTTCCTTGCCATGTAACGCAAACTGAATTTCGTTGACCGGTGTGAATTTTCGGTTAGGTTCGTCTTGCAAGGTGATGGTCCCGGCAGGATCTTCCTTCACAATCAAATCAAACGTATGGTCACCATCGCTATCGTAAGCCCGAAATAACTGGTTGCCGGGTAAGAGTTGATTGATTTCGAAACGGGGTTCCACCTGATCCAGGTGCCCATCGCGATCCCAGTCTTCACCCGGGTCCAGTATGCCGTTTGCGTTCCGGTCTTCATTGCGTTCAACCGGAACATTGCCGAAGGCAAGAAATCCACCAAACACTCGCCCCCAGTTGGCGGGCGACACAAAAAAGAAACCGATAAACAGGCAAAAAGTCAGAACAATAATGACCTTTGCGGTCATGATTTTTTCTAGGGTGTTGTAGATTTTTCCGCCCACCAGGACTGGCAGGGTCACTAACCCAAAGAGCACGTATGAAAGCAATAGAAGAATTAAGTTGTAGTCCCGGTTGGGGATTTCACCGATAAACAGGGCCACCACAACTGCCGAGGCCGTCGTGGAAAGAGCAGGGATCAGGGCTCCAATGTTGAACAGGGCAAAGACGCCGATCCAGAAGGAAGGCCCGGGACGGTTTCGCATGAAACCCGTGAAAACGGGTTCCCCGGTATACAAGGCATAACGGCCGCATTCGATGTTGTAAAAGATTTGGCAGATAATGGCGATTGTTGCGATCCACATCAATGTGCCGCCGTATTTGGCAGTGATTTCCGGGCCCAGTAGCCATTCTCCGCCACCAATCTGGATGCCACACATCACAATGCCTGGGCCAATAAAACCTGTCAGATTTTTTAAGCCGATGGGTTTCGGTTTGGGCAATTCTGCAATTTCCCAGGTGGGGAGCATATTGGACATGATTATGAATTCAACGAAAGCATTGGTTGGGACCGTCGATGGGTTTTCCGGGTGAAAATTAATACAGCACGATTGCGCGACCCGGCCCTCCGTGGCAGCCTTGGATTTTAACAGGGGCGAATAAAAAATAGCCACCACTGGAAGGGATTGCAGCGGTATTGGACAGGAACTCGACCCCTACCATGTTACTGCTTCCCAATGCCCAATAATTCATCAGTGCCCTCTTGGGGTCAACGCCTCCCAGGTCCGGTGCATCGGTAGCGATGCAGCGAATCCCTTTAGACTTCAGGTAGAATATGGTTTCCGGTGTGGGTACGGCCCAGCCCTCAGTTTTGCCGGTTAGCGGGTCAAGCCAAAGCTGGGTATCTTCCGGTTTGGGCTTAAGTTTTTTTTCCACATGATCGGTTCGGAAGATGATGATCTCTCCGGGGTTTAATTTTCCGTGATTCTTTTCATGGTTTTGGATATAGTCCGGAGTAATCAGGGGAGACGCTGGAAATTGTTTCGGATCAACGGTTCCAGTCAAATGAGTGACATTGATCACCCGCGCTTCGCCACAGGTCCATGAAAGAGGGATTTTTTCGGTGGTCAGGGTGCTGGATCCTCTCGGGCCGAACTTTTTTTCATAGTCTTCCAGCCAGCCGCGGACTTGGGGTGCATATTGAACCGGTTTGTCGTCGGGCGGTAATGCAAAAGAAGGGGGAACTAGGTGAGTTCCGGCCATGCTGTCCATGAAATGGGTGTGATGCCATAAGTCCAGGTAATCCGAGTAAGCGAAATTAATTCGGAGGTAAACCTGTCGATGACGACCAGTGAGTCCACCCGGGTGGGTGAGAGGCAGGCCGACTTGCAGAGTTGGTGAAAGATCGATCGCCCGACGGTTTTTTGAAGATTCGATTAACCGCTTGGGGAGGTCTCCACCGATAATCGCAAAAGCCCGTCCTTCTCCATAAGGCCCGTCCTTATGTCGGGGGCCCATCATGCAATAAAAAGCTCCGGTTGAGGGCAGTTTACCGAGGTTGGTTGCTCCCTCGGTCCAGATCATCCCGTGCTTTAATCCTGCATAGTGAGTCGGTTCTGCCAATGTTGGCAGGGGTCCCATGCTGGCACTGTCCGTGCCGAGTGTCATTACCTGCCGGTTTGCCAGGAATTCCATGCAGTCGGGATCCGGGTCCGGGTAGCCAGGAGCTTTCTTGTCAAGAATGTCATTGAGGTAGCGGTTCCCTTGAGGAAAGGGTTTGTAATAGCGATCTGAATAATCGCTTCGGAACAGCACGACATCACCGAACCGGAGTTCGCGATTTTGTTTTTCAAAGCGTTGCACATGTTCTTTTTTTACCAACGGGCTGGTGCCCTTAGGGGCCTGATTGAGTAGTTCACGGACATCGATCACGCAAGCTTCGCCGCCAAATTGCCAGGGTTCGATTTTGTCGGTGAAATGCAAACCCAGTGGCCCCGATTTGGGGCGATTCAAATCAGGCCGAGCTACCGAATGGGGAGGAACATCGAGTTGAGTCCCTGTGTTTCCGTCAATGATCACTGCATCGATGTTGTACGCGCTGGCGGGACCGATTTTTAGTTGGTGTAGCAGGTTGAATTTTGGAAACGGGTAAGAGGGCCAGGTTGCCGGGTAGTTGGGTGCTACCACTAACGAACAATCCACAAACGTGGTTTTTGTCTGTTGAGAAGTGACCGTTGAACAGAGGATGGAATAGACGACAACTGCAACTACTAACAGAGGGAATCGATGAGAGCATGCCATGAGATTCGGTTCGGTTCGAGTCGGTAATTCAAAGCCAGAGAGAAATTGTCGCAGGTCAAAATTCGGGTTGCAAGCAAAAGTGCCTCGGCGGCAGTATTCACAGTTGAAAGAATCAAGAAATCGCTTTGGAATGTGACTAAAAACCATGACCAGAGTCGTCCGCCACTGCTTTGCAATGGGTCCGAGGGTTCACTCAAAAAGATAGGTGATCCCTCCCTCTTTTCCCCCCCTCACCGCGTTTTTGGCAGGCCTGGATGCCCTGAGCGAAGAAATCAAGTTAGAATGATCCGGCCCCTTTCCCGAAGTCCACAGGATTGAATCATGACCTCTTTGAAAAATTTTCGTCCCGGTTGTTTTTTGTTTGGCCTGAGTGCCATTTGGATCGCTTTTCACCCGGTAAACGCGGATAATGATTGGAAACAGTTTCGTGGACCCGGTGGCTTGGGTGCTTCTAGCAGCACGAACTTGCCAACCCAATGGGGCGATTCTAAAAATTTGGCCTGGAAAATCAAGTTGCCGGGAGCCGGTTCTTCCAGTCCGATTGCGTTGGGTGATGAACTCTTTGTGACCTGTTACAGCGGTTACGGCGAGGCTGCCGCAGACGGTTCTCTGGATAACTTAAAACTGCATGTGCTTTGTATTGATCGTCGCACAGGTGCCATCAAATGGAAAAAAGACATTCAGCCCAAGCTTCCCGAATCCAAGCGGGTGCGCGATCACGGTTATGCAGGACCGACGCCTGCCACTGACGGAAGGTTTCTTTATGTTTTTTTTGGCAAGAGCGGGGTTTATAAATTCGATCTCAAGGGTAAGCAGATTTGGAATACGACCGTAGGTGACGGTCTCCATGGTTGGGGTTGTGGGACGTCCCCCGTGCTGTTTGAAAATTTGGTGATTGTGAACGCCAGTGTTGAAAGTAAATCACTGGTGGCCATTGACCAACAAACGGGTGAGATTGTCTGGCAAAAAAAAGGGATGATGGCTTCGTGGAACACTCCTCACTTGGTCCCGCTCGGTAATGGAAAAACCGAACTGGTGGTCAGTGTGAAGAATCAGATTCTGGCGTTCGATCCAAAAACCGGAAAGCCCCTCTGGAACTGTCAGGGTATCCAGGATTATGTTTGTCCAAGCGTAATTTCGCAGGACGGCGTGGTTTACGCGATTGGCGGCAGAACTTCCCGCTGTTTGGCGATCAAGGCCGGTGGGTCGGGTGACGTTTCGAAAACGCATCTTCTGTGGGAAGCTGATGCCGGTGCGAATGTCAGTTCTCCGGTTGCCTACAAGGATCACCTTTACTGGGTGAGCGACCGGAATACCACCGCCTATTGTGTGCGGATGAAAGATGGTGAGATTGTTTATAAAGAACGTTTTAAATCGCAGCCCTATGCCTCAACAGTGGTTGCGGACGGAAAACTTTACGTGGTGACTCGGCGAGGAGGTACCTTTGTCTTGTCGGCCAAGCCAGAATTCGAGGAATTGGCCAGGAACCAGTTTGAGGATCGGACTCAGTTCAACGCCAGTCCGATTGTCACTGGGAACAAATTGATCCTGAGATCTAATGAATACCTTTATTGCGTCGAAAAGCAGTGACGGGTGAGGGTTTGGGACGGGTTAGGTTTAACCGATCCAGGAAGGATCCTGATAGTAATCGATCGTTTTTCTGAGCCCTTCTCTCAAGGTGATCGGTTGAAAATCGGGAAAGACGGTTTCGAGATAGTTGGGCCGGAAGGGTCGACTGATGGGCAGTTGCGGCCCTTGAATGGAAATCAGGTTTTCGGATCCTGGCAGGATCGTTTCCATGGTTTTGACCAAATCTTCCGGAAACGCCTGTTGGCTGGGCATGTCAACCACGGTAGCTCCTGGGGGGCATTCGATCGCTCCCCTGACCAGACCATTGGCGACATCCTCGACAAAGTCGTAGCCGGCAATTCCGGTGTAGCCGATGCAATAAGGTTTCTGCAGCACCGCGGCCCGGGCTGCTAGAGAGGGCCCTGCCGTGAGGCCGGTTTGACGTTCGGGTCCGTAAACCACGTGGGGTCGAATTGCAATCGAGCGAAGGTTTTCATGAAGCCAATATTGTTCGGCGATCAAATCGACCGACTGTTTGAAAGCGCCGTAAAACATTGGCGGCGATTCCCGTTGATCCCGTCCTTCGCCGTAGACGGCAGAGGAGCTGGTGTAACTGATCGCCTTGACTTTACGGGTTTGCCGAGCTGCTTCGAATAAGGCAACGCTCCCGACAACATTGGTTTGTAACCCCAGCCAGGGATCGTTTTGGCAAGCCGGAGTCAGCAGCGCCGCAAGATGTACGATGAACTCAATGTCGTTTCGTTTGATTAACTCTGCCAGATCGTTCGGGCACGTCAAGTTCGTTGTAGCGAAGAGGAAGCTTTCGGCCTGCTTGCCAAGCACCCGTGACCAAAGTTCATTGCCCGGTTCCTGGTCCAGGGCGGTGACCTGGTGGTTTTGATCCAGGAGGTGCTTGATAACCCAAGTGCCGATAAAACCACTTGCGCCGGTGACTAGGAAATTGGCCACAACTGATCTTCCCCAGCAGCAATAATGAAAAGAGTTAAATTCCGTTGACGATATTGGTTAGCGGTTGACCATTGACGGCGGCAACTGCGATGCGGGCGGCGGTTTCTCTCAGGGTTGAAATGGCCTTGGGGCTTACCGAGGCTATATGTGAATTCACCAGCGCGTTGTCCATCGCGTAAAGCGGATGTTCGGTGAGGGGTTCTTGGTCAAAAACATCTAACGCAACCGATGAAAGTTTTCCCGATTGCAGAGCGTCCGTGATCGCCGACAGTTCGGCAAGATCTCCTCGGCCCACATTAACGAGGATCGCGCCATTCTTCATTTTCTGGATCGATTCTTTGTTAATTAGGTTGCGGGTTTGATCGTTGGAGGGGCAGTGGAGTGAGACAATATCACTTTGTTC
>JAZABE010000518.1:0-1582 GCA_036137535.1 Planctomycetota bacterium
GGTAAATCCGTTCCACAGTTTTGTCGTCAAGCCCGAGTTCTTGTCCGATGCGGCGTCCAAACCTAGCGACCCGCTCACTATGGCCGCAGGTGTAGGTGTCTTTGGATTCGATCGCAGCAACCAGGCAACGAACCACGTTAGTCATGAGTTCTTTGTTGGTGGCCAGTAGATCAAGGTTGGAAAAATGGGTTGCCAACATCGCGGCGGCAGAGGTTAGAAGTCCGGCTTCAACCGAGCCAAATTCGCTTTTTTGTAAACGGTTTTCCAAGGGATGATTCAGTTGCCGGTTGGGGAGTCGGTTTACAGCGATTAACCACCCAAACTGGTGGTTTGATTTTTCTACGGGACAAAGAAGTAGGCTTTCAACCCAGCTCGGGATCCCAGCCGATGCCGAGGTTGCAACTCCGTTTTTCTCTTGGTTGATATGGTTTTTAACCACAATTCCGTGTTGGTGACTGAATTGGTTCACGAGTGGACGGAGTGAGCTGGGGGGGATGTTTGGAAAATCGTGGCCACTTTCCGGGTTTTGAACGCAGGATTCAAACAATTCCAGCACCTGGTGACTGGATGTTGAAGAATGAACGGGGAGAAATCCAATCCAGGTGGATTGGACCTGGAGGGCGACCCGCTTGAGTAATTCACCCGTGCCATTTTGCGGGTCCGTCTTGAGTTCAAGGAAAGTGTGCAATTGGCGTAAATAGGTGAGTTCCTCCATATCTGCACTGATTTGATGAAGGAAAGCTTCATTCTGGCTTTGGAGTTGCTGGTGCGAGAATTCGAGTTTGATCTTATCGAGCAGCAGGTTGGCCAGGGATGTGTAGGTTTTTGCCAGGCCAGATTGGATTTTGGTAAATGCAATCAGGGTGTCTCCCGTTTCGTCTTCGAGTGGGATCGATAAAATTCCCTCGCCCTGACCTGTTTCCTGGAAAGTGATTTCAAGGCAAACAGAATGTCCTGCAAGGAACTGGGAAAACTCGTTTTCAGGTAACATCGATTGCACGATTTGAATTTGGTCTCGGCAGCTCCAAAGACCAAACGTTTCATCAAATTCTTTTTGCAGGCGAAGAAACGATTCACGCAGTTGTAACGATGTTGCGGGCAATTCAATTGAATAAGCCAGTTCTGGGGGAACTGTAATTTCAATTGCTTTAACATCCGGGAATCGGTTCATGGATCGTTTGTGACGTTTGGTTTTTAAAAAACGGAAAATCCAGGGTGGGGTTTTTCCGTGAAAATACCGGTTTGTCAGCCGTTTTCGGGGGGGCCCGACGTTACCGGCGGGTGTTGCAACGAAGCAACAGGCCCGTTCAGAACGGTGCGTTCTAGAAAGTTAGTTCATACCAAGCGTTGGTCAATAAAAGAGTGCAATAAGAAATTGTTGAGGTTTTGTTTTTCTTCACTCAAAAAGAGGTTTTTTCTTAGACACGTTGATATTACGACCTATGCTCCTCTTAGAATGCGCCACTTTGGAATGCGCCAATTTTTTCACCTTCCATTGAAATTAGAAAGAACAGCAATGTTAAAGCGAAAAGGTTTCACGCTGGTTGAATTAGTGATCGTGATACTAATTCTGGGAATTTTG
>JAZABE010000519.1:0-12514 GCA_036137535.1 Planctomycetota bacterium
GCCAGGATTCCGTTGAATTTGTTGGAGGTTGGTCTTGAGACATTGACCCACTGCATTTGCCCCTGCCCATTCTCGGCATAGAGATCGACCCCGCTGACACCGGTTGCTGGCATATGCGACATGGCAATTCGATCACTTGAAAGTGAATACCGGACGTGCAGGGTTTTTGAATTTGTCTTGAACCGGGCGAGCATCCCTGCAGAATGACGGCTCAGCCCCCAAACGGCGGCACGAACCTTGGATTCTGCTTTAGCCGGCAGGCGGTCATAATACTTTTTGGTTTGCGACCACCCTTTGCCTTCAACACCCCATTGTTGCACATCAAACCAGGCGATTTGATCTTCTGGAGTCACCCGAATGCCGGAGACCGTTCGTTGGGCAAAACAATCACCGGGGTAGAAGCTGGCCGAAAGCGTGCTGGCGAAACAGGAGGTGAGGAATTGACGTCGAAACATGGTGCGGCGGAGGGGAATTAGAAGTGGACGAACGACTGCCTTATTCTAAACCTTGGCCGATGGCCCGGACAGCCACTGCCGGACAATAAGCCTTTTTGAACACTGGCCGAGTGCTAAATGGCCGATCGGTGAGCCCATAGCCCCAAGGCCGGATTCTGAACGCAATAAAACCTTCCCTGCCGGTCTTCATTCCACCCCTCTTGGAGGGTTTTCACATCATAAGTTTGGACGGCTTCAGCATAATCGAGATGCTGGTAGCCAACCGCTTCAATGGCCTCCTTGGCGAGATCCTCGGTGGCGTAAGTGATCTTAAACCGGTTCTCCGAGGAACCGTGGATCAAGTGAGCCGCCGCGGAAAGATTTTGCCGGAGGTCATCCTGGTTGTTGACCAGTGACAAAACTTCAGGGGTTGTGCGGTAACCGTATTTTCGGATCAACCGGTCAATCTCTGGGTCTTCGCCAAAAGTTTTCACCCCCTTGGCCAAAACGATTAACTCGCCGCCATCAGCAATCAGCATCCGGGTCCGATAAATGGACTTATTGCCAATCCAGGTGCTGTGAAATTCTTCCGGGTCCAACCAGGCGACAACTCGATCAGGCCGCTCATTCAGAATGTTGACATTGACCTGTTGTGACAGGGCCGCTGCCTGAGAAAAACAATCGTGATCGCTTCCGATAAACAAGCCCCGGATCACGTTTTTTCCTTTTGCATTTTTGCCAATGACTGTCAGGACGTAAATCAACGGGAGTTCTTGGCAAAATTTGTCCTGGGCATAGTTGAGAATCTGTCGCAGTGGGGTGTCGGCTCTTCCCATTACTCTTTCCATCCCATACGCGGCACTGATAAAATGGCTTTCGTTGATTCCATCGACGCCGCCGGTGCCTACAAAAAGGTTCTTGTTGTAATTTGCCATTCCGATGACTTCGTGAGGGACAACTTGACCAACGGAGACGATAAGGTCATGTTTTCCTGACCAGACCAATTGATTGAGCTGAGCTTTCCACGGCTTGTTCCAAATGCCATCGGTGCAATCGGCAACGAAGTTAGCGGGCACTTCTCCGATAGTGACCACATCGTTTCGCCAGTCGTGGACCCGAATCAGTTGCTTGGGGAGCCCGGGAAACATCTTGTCGAGTTGCCAGTCGGGCATGGCAAAATGGGTTCCCAAAGCAGGCATCACGTCAACGAGGTTTTCCTTGTAGTGTTGATGCAACAAGCAGGTGATTTCACCCGCTCGACTTGGAAATCTTGTGAAATCGGGGGGGATCACCAGGACGTTCTTTTTGCTACCGAATTGCGAAAAGACAGAATCAACGACCTCTTTCAGTTCGATCGAGTCGATTTCGGTTTCCAGCGATCCTTTGGCAAAATAAGTGGGCATGCAGTGGTCGAGACAGAAGGTGAGTTCAAGGTTCGATCCTAATCATACCTGATTTGGTGCGAGGTGAGCCCTTGGCTGTTTCGAAAATCTAGAACGGTTCTAGCCCAACGCGGAATCTATTTGGCCAGTTCAAAAACGAGACGGTGAATTACTCACCCAGGGCTGGTGTTTTGACCCGTTTTCGATTGTTCGGCTAAAGTGACATCGTACAGTAATGGGAAGAATTGCCCTTCGATTTTTTCGCCTTTAGGTATCGGAGGCACACCGTTCAGTAACGGTTCATCGGAGTCAGAACACGTTCCTTCCGCAAAAACATTGAGCACAATCGCCCGCCGGGGCTGAGCCGTTCGGTTTGCATAGGAACCATGGATGAGCAAAGGGTGGTGAAATGATGCTTGGCCTGCCTTGAGTTCAATAGCAGTTGGCTGCTGGAACTGCTCCCATTGTTCTTCGTTGAGTACATTTTGAATGGCATCCATGTTCCCGGAGAGCCCTGTAATGGGGAGCAAGTCCCAGAGGTGGCTACCGGGAATGTACTGCAGGCAGCCATTTTCCTCGGTAGCATCATCAAGCCCGATCCAACAGGTCAAATGTTGCATTGGTCGGGTCCGAGTCCAGTAGGAATAATCTTGGTGCCAGGCCACGACACCCCCGTCATGGGCGGGTTTGCAGAAAAGTTGGTCGTGCCAGAAACGGACAGATCGATTGCCCAATAATTGCGAAGCCGGTTTCAAAAAATTCGCAGACCAGAGCAGATCATGAAGCCCTTCCTTGACTCTCCATGCGCCCAACGCATGGAACAAGACATTCTGGGGATCGCCGGACTCGTTGGAATGGTATTCGTACCAAAACTGTTTGCCTTCGTGATTGGGGTTGAGAAGATCATTAAGTTCTGACTTCAGGAGGTCAATTTGTGAGTTTTCGAGTATTGGGATTCCGCTGACAAAACCCTGAGTCTGATAAGTCTGCAGCTGTGCGGCCGACAGTCGGTGACTGCTTTCTTGCGAATGCTCCTTGCCAGCGGAGAAATTTTGCCCAATCGGCTGGTGTTCGTGAGATAGATCTTTGGGCATTTGGCTAGCTCCTTGAATTGCAAACTGTTTTGTAGCAATGACTTAGGTAAATTGAGACAGGCCAAGATCTCCCGCTTTTTACACAGTGGTACACACTGTGATCTGTTTTTGGCCGTTAATTTGTACTCCAATGAAACTAAATCCAACCGTTGACGTCCAACAAACTGGTGAGAAATGCGCCGTTTAAAGCCTATTTCTCTCGGGTCTGTCCGCTGATTTCCGGCAGTCTGTCACCCTCAAAAGCTCATTTTCCCGTCAAAGACCTGCTCTAGTTCCGATTAAAACGACTGTGACCCTGTTTGGGAAGCCTTTTCGTTTGTTTTGAATCTAGCGATTCGGAATTCGTCAAATAGAATAAGGCTTTGATGGATCAAAATCCAGAAAACTGAAATTATCTGTGGAGAGACCTGATGTCACGTCCAAGCGTGTTCAGACGAGTTGCAAGTTGGTTGAAAAAAACTGCTAATCTCAACCAATATCGCTGTAATCGAGAGGCCCAAACGCGAGCCTGTCGGACCTATTCGTTTCAAGCGCTGGAAGACCGTCACATGTTGGACGCCAGTTTTGATTACGATAGTGCTGCTGATCGCTTGACGTTTAATAACTTTAGTGAAGTCTTTGGCGAGTCGATCAATATTAGTGAAACGACTGAGGATTTTCGGTTTTTGCTTACCGAGGGCACTTGGTCTGGAACGGATGATCCCGTCGACGGTATTACCGGTAATGGCACAGCGGATCTACGGCTTCGCAAGGATCCTCTGGGGCCGGGTTCTCCAATGTCAGTCGACACAATTGTCATTGACGATGGCGTTGGCGTCGATCTTTTGTTTGACGGAGTTAATTTTTCCAACCCGGAAAACACCTTGACGAATTTCATCGTCAATTCAACAAGGGGTGACATTGAGCAAACGGCACTTTCCAGCAACCAGTTTGTCAATTTCACGGTTGATGGCGCGGACAACATTGACCTTCGTGAAGTTGCTAACCAGTTTAGCTTGGTGACCCTTACCGATACCAATAACGCCAAAATTCGCGATGGTTTTTCCTTGGACCTGGGACGGATTCAAGTCAATCAGGATTGTGATTTTGAGAACGATGGCTTTCTGCAGCTCACCCAGCCGGTTGATGTTGGCGGGAACCTCTACTTGAACGCGAATGAAGGTGACATCCGGCAGACGGTACGCGCCGGGGTCATTGTTCAGGGGGAGACCTATTTAAAATCGAACTTTGCTGGTGAATTCGGGATCGACTTTGGCTTTGGCGATCGTGACAACGATGGACTCAATGACAATGACTTTGTCGGTGCGGTCAATGTTCTCCAGGGCGCCCAAATTGAAATCGTGGATGCCAACGCATTGATTGTTGGAGATGTGACTACCCATGATCGGGCTGACAGAGAGGTCTTCCAGTTCTACGGCGAAGCTGAAAACGGATCGGTGACCGTCGCGGGTGCCGTAAGTGTGACCGGTTCTGCCGACGCGGTGGGGAAGGTCATCCTGCGGAGCACCAATGGGATCACGGAGACGAATCAAGGAATAATTATTGCCGATGACTTGGTCTTGATCGGAGATGGAAACTTCATCTTGGATAAGGCCAATGAAATTTACGATCATGACCTTGCCCGAGAGAGCCAAGATCCGTCCGGCTACATTATCGGTGATGTGACTGGTAACCTGTTGTTTAACAATGAGTTCGATCTTTTGGTCGCGGATAACACGTTCGAGTTTGCGTCTGAACGAGATCCGGCTGGCGGCAACAATAACCCTCCGATTGTTGTCGACATTAATGCACTCAAGGTGCGATCGAATCCCGATGGATCGGGTGGAAATATGATCTTGACGACTTCAGACGATAACCTGGGTCAACTATCCACTGCCCCGGTAATCATTGAGAAGGACACGACCGTTAATGTCGGAACCGGGAATGTGACTTGGAACACCGGGGATGAGCTTGGTGATTTGAAAAACGACAACAACTGGAATCGCATCCTGGTGGAGTCAGCGACCAATGCCAGCTTTGTGGACGAAGACAGCATTGAGGTTGGCGACGTCAGCGTGGCCAACAATGCCCGGTTTAAAACCGAAAATGACACGCCACTTTTTTTAGACGGTGAAGTGGTTGCACAGAACAACCTGTTGTTCCAAACGAACATCGGTCTTAGCCAGTTGAGCGGCTCTGTCACGGCTGCCGGGTTGATGGTCCAGGGAAGTGGTAGCTTTATCTTTGATCAAACCAACAGCCTTGGGGACACCGGAGTTTCAGGAAAGGTCGCGGCGGATCTTCGAGGCGGTGAGTTCTTTGTGGACAACCTGCATGGTATCCAAGTCACAACACTTTCAGCGTTTGGCGAAACCATTACCGGTATTGGGGGTGTCCAGGTTGACAAGTCTCGCTTGAGGGGCGATGCAATCCAGGTAGATCAAGTAGTCAATGCCGACGAATTACTCTTTGAGTCTGAAACAACTATTACTCAGACGGCAGTGATCACCGCAGGAACATTGATGATTCATAGCAACGGTGATGTGCTGCTCGATACGGTGGCCAATAGCGTTGACGGGATCGCGGCGGATATCGAAGGGGATTTTAATTACAACGGCAGCACAGGGTTTACGGTTGGAAACTTGACCTATGACAGCACGACGATCGCCGGAATCAGCGTTCAGAATGGTGTAACCAATAACTTCAACCTGACCATTGCTGATGATGATGTGCACCAGTTCCTTGATGCCCCAGTGATTGTTGAGGAATTGCTAACAATTAACATCGGAACCGGATGGCTTGATTTTGCAGAGGGTGACGGCAACGGTGACGGAGTGAACGACAATGATTTCGGATTCGTGACCGTCGGTTCCGCCGGGCGGATTGAACTTGTGGATCACAATGACTTCACCGCGAATGAAATCGTTGTTGACGAACAGTTACGACTTAAGTCTGACACTGGAACTTTGAATCTTGAAGGCGATCTTGTCGCTCCCAACATTATCCTGCTTCAGGCAGGTGATGGGGTCCAGCAAAGGCCAGTTGATCCTGAGGAGCTCCTGTTTGATGCGGCGGATCCACTGGTTGTCGATATTGTGAATGACACGTTTACGATTCCATCACACGGGTACACCGATGGCACCGCCGTCTTCTACAACATCCCAGAAGACGGAACGGGAACGGAAATTGGCGGTTTGACAAATGGGGAAAAGTACTACGTCACCGAATTGGCGGGAGGGACCTTTAAGCTGGCACTGGAGGCAGGTGGCCCAGCAATTGATCTAACTGATTTAGGGATCGGTGTCCATAATCTGGATGATGCAGATGGAGTGAAACGGATTATTAATACGGCAGCCTTGATGATTGAAGGCGACGGAGTCTTTTACCTTGATCACCCAAATGAAATTGGCAGTGAAACAACCAAGGGTGAAATTGCGGTGGATATTAATGGATCCCTTGAACTCCGGAATCGATTTGAACTGATCACCAAGGCTCTGCAGTTTGAACTGGCAGATGGTTCGACCCACACGATCAACGGTTTTGAAATTGATACTGGCGGTGATGCGTTGGTACTGAATGTTAGTGGTTTGACGATTGAAAAAGAAATCGTGGCTCCCAAAATTATCATCAATAGCATCGGCGATGTGGTCCAGGCTCCCACCGGGCGATTGGTGACCAATGAGCTAGTACTGATGGGTGTCGGTGACTTTGACCTGACTGCACCTAACCAGATTGGTACAGCATTCACGCCGGGCGTAGTTGCGATTCAAGTAGAAGGGGATGTTGAACTTGTAAATGATTTCGCCTTGAATTTTGGGGAAATCGTCAACGGGACCCAGACCTATCTTGGCGCCTCTCTGAGCCCCGGGGTTTTTCTGGAAGGTAATTTGACGCTTCGCACCGGCGGTCACATTACTCAAACCGACAATTCCGTGTTTAGCGTAGAGGGGGCTGCCACCTTTGATACAGGCGCGGCAAACGTTAGCCTGCATGGATTTGCAGATCATGAAAATAATTTCAACGAACTCATTTTCGCCTCGGGGAACATTGTTGAAATTGTGGATACCGACGAGGTGATCCTTGAGTCAACGAATGTTGCCGACAAGATGGTTTTGATTGCTGGTGCCACTAATCCCGCCCAGATCGTCCTCGATGATAACATTTCGGTTGGCAACCAGTTGTTGCTGAAGGCGGACATCGGTGTTTCCCAGCAGCGTGGGTTTATTACCGTAGACACACTTTTGCTTGATGGCGTCAGCGATTTTACACTGGCCAATGCAAATGAAATCAATCAGCTGGGTGTGGCAATCGCGGGGAACCTTGAGCTCAACAACGAGGTTGACCTAACAATCGTGAAAGACGAATACCTTGACTTGAATGGAGAGGTGACCTCTTTCGTAGGGGTGGTGGTCGATTCGGGATTCTTTGATGGCAACCTCCAGGTGACGACCAATAACGGCACCGTGACCCAGAACACCGATGCCCACCTTCAGGTCGCGGATACGGCGGCATTTAACTTGGGAAGCGGCAACTTGGACCTGGTCTATGGCGACTCCAACGCGGACTTGTTGAATGACAACGACATCAATGTTCTGGCAATCACCTCAGCGGCCAACGCCGAAGTGGTCGACCAGGACAGTATCGGCTTGGACAACATCAATGTGGCGGGAAGCCTGTTTGTCCAATCGGAAAGTGGCTCCATCTCGATTCAAGGGGAAGTGTCCGCTGATGATCGCATTATGCTCCATTCCTTTACCGGGGCAGGCACCAGCATGGGTGCCAGCCTGAGCACCGACAACCTGTTGGTTTCCGGGCAAGGCGAGTTCAATTTGAAAGGGGCGAACCGAATTGGTGGCGGTGCGACTCCTGGCAACCTTGCAGTGGACGTTGATGGCAATCTTATCCTCCACAACAATTATGCGGTTCATTTTGAGGACATTACGTTTAGCCGCCTTGACGGCAGTCTTGAGCAGATTGTTGGTGCGAATGTTGACGCAAGTGCATTCTATAATGGCAACTTGTTTGTGAATGCCGCTGGCGGGGTCACGGATTCAGATACGGTTAATATCGTTGCTGAGGGGCATGCGGCATTTGTCGCTTCGGCTGGTAGCGATGTAAACCTAGGTGGCGGCGGCAATCAAGTGATGGCAGAATCGGTCGGCCTTGGCGGGCGAAACGTCTCACTTTGGTTGAACAATGAACTCGTTCTCGATGGCGTTGCTGTGTCGGGAGACCTCTTTGTCCAATCGATTGGTGATATCACGCAAAGTGCTGTGGATGTGTCCGAAATGGCGGGCTCCCGCTACGTCAATGTGGACGGCACGGCAACCTTCCTGGTTGATAGTGTCAGCGGGTTGACCGAAGATCGGGATATCAACTTGCTCAGTAGCAATGGCGACTTGTTGAACAACCGGTTTGGCGGGGCGACGATTCTCCAGGGCACTTCATTCACGGGTGCCGGTAATGGTCAATTGGGCAATGTCCAAGTTCGCAACGCAGTCAGCGAAACGGCCGTTTTCCCAACAATTAATCGCCTCGCGGGTGATGCGTTAACGAATCTTTCGGTTTGGGCGCCTAATAGTTCATTGTCTCTCGGAAATTTGGGTGCCGGGACAGACTACGATGTGGTCGGTAACATGACGGTATTCGCCGGTGTCGATTCGGATAGTGGTCGAGTGGGTGGCCAGCTCAAAGTTACGGACAACACAAAGACCCGGTCCCTCCGAGATGATGCTGGTGTCGAGATCAATGTTGGGGGAAATTTGAACACCAATGCCGCGAATACGCTGACCTTGGCTGACGAGGCTTCGAATACAATTCAGGTCGGTGGATCTCTCAGCTTGGTGAACCAAGGTGGCTCGAACGAAAATCGGATCAGGATTGGTGTCGGCGGCGGTTCCCGTGGAACGGACAGCGGGGCAACGGTTAGCGCGGCAACGTTGCGGACCCGGGCGAACCGGAATGGAACCGATGGTCATGTCACAGTAAATCTTGACAGTGACGTGAACTTTACCAATTCGAACTTTGCGACCTCGCTGGTTGTTGTTGCTGGTGGCGAGATAACGGATGAAGCTGCGGCCTCAATTTCCGTGGCGAACAGCGCGTTTTTCGAAGCAAATGACGGCAATAGCGATATCACGATTGGTGACAATAACAGCACCAACCGAACGATCTTTGGCTCGGTGGGCTTCAAGGGGCACGACGTATCCTTTAGCGAAGATACTTCAGCCTTGCTCAATGGTTCTAAGATCACTGGCAATTTTGATGCGTTTTCCAAAGGCCTCAGACAATCTGGAGTTGATCGGCAGGGGCGAGCCGGTACCGACTTTATCGAGGTTGCGGGCGACTCCCTGTTTACCGTCGAAGCCAACAGCCTTCCTCAAAACCACCTGTCGGATGTTGCCGGGCGTGATGTGATGTTGCTCAGCGATGGAAGCCAGAACCTGATGGACAACAGCTTTGAGGGAGCCATTACCATTCAAAGCACACAGTACATCAGTGGCGGAAACGGAACGGTTCGTAATGTTGCAATTCGTAACTTGGTTGAAAATGCAGCAACACCAGAGTTCAGTGTGGACGCGACCGACCAATTGAGAAGCCTCACGATCTGGCACCCCAACGCAAGTGTTTCCTTAACGGAACAGGCAAACGCGACCGACTATGATGTTGCAGGTAACCTGATGATTGTTGCGGGACTTGATTCGGACAACGGAAAAATGAATGGCAATAAGGTGATTGTCAATGAATCTGTGGTGCGTGACATAGTCGATGACAATGACCTCGTGATTAATGTAGGACGGCACGCAAGCTACTATGCCGCAAACCATATTTCGCTGGTTTCCGATGCGTCAAGCTCGCTCTTGGTGGGCCGGACGGCAACCTTTGTTTCCAAAGGCGGACTGCAGGGTAACCAGATAGACGTGGGAACCTCCGGTGCCAGAGGAAACGATAGCGGTGGAACGTTCGAAACTAGACGGCTCAAGTTTACGATCGAAGATACCGGGGTTGGTGGCGATTTGACAATTGTGGCTGACCAGAATTTCTTTTTGGACCCAGTCAGTACCGCACCTTCGGTAGTGCTCAAGCCCTGATCCCGTGTCCCCGGCGCCTCGTTCATGCCGATCCATCTGAAGCCGATGACCCAGTGGGTTAGCGGTTGCTTCCAAGACTTGCACCGACCCTAGGGGAGGTGTCTCGGATATTAGTGTTGGACCGTTTCCAGCCGAAAGGTGTGCCTGGGCGATTGCTCAGATCGTCGAAGAACTTGGCGAGTCCTGGGGCCTGAGGATTCTCCCAGATTTTCCGATGATCAAATTTAATCGTTTGCTTCGAGATGATCCTGCCGCGTTGCAGATCATGTTCGGGTGAAAACAGCGTGAGGACTGCTGGCAGGAAGTCTTTTTTTTCCAAAATGATTTCGACTTTTTGAAAGTTGGCCGCATCTTGCCGGAACTTGGGGTACGCTTCTAGCCAGTACTCTCCTTTTTCACCACGGTCCTTTGGGGTGATCACGCGAATCCAATAGCGGTTCTTGAGCTCGTCAGCCTTGGCGCCAAACAAAAATGGTAAAGGACCGTCGACAATTCTTTCTCCTTGCATCTCTTTGGGGATTGGGGTTTCAACGAGTTCTTTTCGGGTGTAGAGATATTCGTAGATTGCGGTTCCATCACAATGCCATTTCTGGCGGAGCTCGGGCGATTCATTGAAAGGATCTTGTTTGGCAGCGTAACGTTGTTTGTCGAATGTCCAGACTTTGCTGGAATCAAAAAGCCCTTTATCGGGCGCAGCGAATTTAACTGTGCCTACCGAAATGGTCTGTGCGTAAACGTGGTTGGAGCTGGGATCGGTAATCGGAACCTGCATGGAGTTATAGGTCCAATTGGTGAACTTGCATTGATACCGTTTGATTTTGTTACTGTTGGTTTCCCAGTAATTTAAAAGTTGGTTCAGGTAGAGAATATGCGACTCGGAAAGTTCGGGGAAAGGCCGAGGCAATCCCGGACGGACCATCTTCCGGGCATCCGGCAACGGGTTGGCGGCCAACCTATTCGAATTGATGTTGTTGGTTGCCGGCTGACGGGAGACCGCTGAATTATTTTGCTGAATTGGCTGTTGGACGAGGGGACTTCCAGAAAGCTTGTTGTTTTGCGTAGGGCGAATTTGACCTGTTTGATTTTGCGAAAAAACACGGCCGGTTTGTCCTGTTGAAGAACCAAAAGTGCAATGCATTACCAGCAGGCCGACTGCAATAATGGGGTGCCAGTTAAAACTATGAATGGACTTGTGCATTGTTTCTTCCCTGATTTCAGCACGCAAACAGATTGCTTTTCCGCGATCAGTAGACAAATCTAACATGGTTCGCTTTGCCGTCCCAGATCGATTTACCGGTACCCGAAATCAGTCCCAACTCGTAAAATCTGGTGAGCCAGTGAAATGGACCGAGACCTTGAACACTTAAGGCGTGGGAAGCGTTGTGAAAGTAATTCTAGATGAAGACGAATTAAAACGAGGGGTAGACAACCTGGCAAGCCAGATTTCCTCGCTTTATCAAAAACGTCCGCTGACCATCGTGGCGGTTATGACTGGCAGCGTGGTGTTGCTAGCGGACATAATCCGATTACTTTCCATGCCCCTGAGGGTGGGAGTTGTCCAGGCTGCAAGCTATCAGGGAGATCAACGCGGGGAGCTCAAGATTAACAGTGAGCTAATGCCTGATATCTCGCAAAGAGACGTTTTATTGATCGATGACATTTTTGACACGGGGCACACTCTGGAACTCGTTGTTCAGACGCTGGCCCAATTTTCTCCAAAATCGATCCGGTCGGCCGTCTTGCTGAAGAAAACAGGAAGGACCGAGGTGGATTACGATCCAGATTTTGTGGGTTTTGAGATTCCGGATAAATTTGTGGTTGGGTACGGCCTGGATTTTAATGATGAATACCGAAACCTTCCTTTCCTGGCGGTCTTGGACGAAACGGATTTGCTGCGCCACCAGCAAGAGCAGTCGCATGAACACGAGTCCCAGTCTTTCAAGACCAAGCATCGCAGCAACCCATAACTTTGTTTTTGAGTTCCCATGAAACCTCGTCGCTTGGCACTGATTACTCGCAGATTCTGGCCGCTGGTAGGTGGCGCTGAACGCGCAATGGCTGGATTGGCGCACGAATTTCAGGCCATGGGGCAGAGTGTTCGGGTCCTGACTGGCAAATGGGAGTCCCAATGGCCGACAGAAATTGTGCATCGCGAGGTTCCGGTAACCCGGTTGCCTTGCCCGAAAACGCGCGGTTGGGGCACCTTTCGCTACATGTCGGGTCTGAAACGTTGGCTGTGGCAGCACCAAGATAATTTTGATGCCGTGCTGGTTTCGATGTTGAAACATGATGCCCATGTGGCGGTGAAAGCCCTTTCACGGTTGGCAAAACCTGTGATTATTCGTGCAGAGGGTTCCGGGGCGACGGGCGATTGTGCTTTTCACGAAACTGCCAGGTTTGGTGGGATCATGAAGAAAACGTGTATGAAGGCGGATGCAATCATTGCACCAAGCGAAAAGGTTAGTACTGAGCTGCTTGCAAGTGGGTTTGACCAGGATCGACTCCATTTTATACCCAATGGCGTTGAAGTTACC
>JAZABE010000520.1:0-5548 GCA_036137535.1 Planctomycetota bacterium
CTGGAATATAAAGAGGTTTTCCAGCGGGGGCACTGGTATGGCACGCTAAAATCTACCGTTGCCTCTGGCCTTTCACAAGGGAAATGGGTACTGTTGGAGATTGACGTCGAAGGTGCAATTTCCGTCAAAAACGATTTTCCAGACGTTTTGATGATCTTTTTGGACCCCGGTTCCATGGCGGTTTTGGAGCAACGACTGCGGGATCGGCGTTCAGATTCAGAATCATCGATCCGTCGTCGTCTGGACGTTGCCGCCTCGGAAATGGCTCAGTCCAATTTGTACGAACACGTCATCGAAAACCAGACAATCAAACAGACTGTCAAAAAAATTTGCAGTCTGATCGAAAATAAAAACCAGCAGCTCGTGGCAGGAGATAAGTGATGCACGATTTATTGAAAGAAGAAGAAATCGTTAACAAAGTCGGTGGTCGATTCAAGTTGTCTACCCTGATCCAAAAAAGACTGGTGCAACTCAACCGAGGCAGTCGTCCTCTTTTGGAAATGAAGACTGAAGACAAAATGTCGATTGTGCTGCAGGAAATTGTTCAAGATAAAATATTTCTGGATTCATCGGATGAAGTTCGTTTTGCGGAACCAACACCGGTCACTGAAATTGACTTGGCTGACCTCGATTCCTAGTGAAACGGACCCCGGTACCCAGGGGTTCCCTCGTTCGGTTAAACGTCCTGTTTTAATCGAGTCGATAGTCGTAACCGAAAACCCCCGGGTGATGGTTGACCATTTGGTTGATTGAAATAGCCGCTGTGGCGAGGAGGGCTTCATGGAAATTTTACTGGGCGTTTCCGGGGGTGTAGCTTGTTATAAATCAGCGATGATTTGCAGCGTTTTGATCCAGCAAGGTCACGGCGTGAATGTGATTTTGACTGAGTCGGCAACGCGTTTTATCGGCGCGCCGACTTTTGAAGCGCTCTCTGGTCGGGCGGTGGCTCTGTCTGGTTTCGACTCCCGGTATCCGTTAGGTCCTCATATCCAGTTGGCAAAGCAGGCGGATTTGTTTCTGGTGGCTCCGGCAACAGCCAATATTATTGCCAAGGCGGCTCAGGGAATCGCCGATGACTTATTGTCGACCACGTTGCTTAGTTTCCGGGGACGATTGGTGTTTGCTCCCGCAATGAATTCTGAAATGTGGAATAAAGTTGCGGTGCAACGCAACGTTGATCAGCTTCGATCGGATGGGGTCGAGATGATCGGTCCAGATTCGGGTTGGCAAAGCTGCCGAGAACAGGGTGAAGGGCGAATGAGCCAGCCGGAAGAGATTGTCGCAAGGATTACCGGTTGATTTCGGCTCCGCCACCGCAAGGCATCAACCCTGTTGATCTGGTCGCCAGGCTAAACTTCGTTCTTGGTCGATAGACAGTAAAGAATCACAATCGCTCCGCTGGATAACATGGCCCAGGGAACCCAAGGAAGTGGTTGAAAGTCTTCCTTGAGCGGTTTTTCAGGCCCACCTTCTTCGACCAGATAACCTGCGACCTGCTGGATGTCGCTTTGGTTGGCTTCTTTGGCCCAGATGGCTTTTTCGAAGACCAGAAACTCACCACCAAAAATCGTCAATGCGATTCCCGCCGAAAGAAAAAAGGTTCGCCACATTGTTTTGCCCAATAAATAATTGACTGTTGTCCTGTTTCGGCCTAACTCTCTGCGAAAATTTGAAAAAAAAAACAGCTCGTTTAATAGGAATGATGGTTTTTGCTGAACTAGATTGCCAATTCGTTAAAAAGCTTTCGTTTTCGGGGGTGCCTAAAACTCTTCTTTTCATTACCTCTTAAATCGAAGATACTGGTTGGTGTTGAATAACCCTGATAATTGATTTTGTTATACAATTTAAGCTTGAAAGCGATGCCGAAGGGATGGATTGGCGAATCCCCCTGAGGGAAATTGGAACCAAGGACTGGATAGCATCAATGACCGATTCCAACGAAAAACCAAAAAAAAGAATATTGATCGTGGACGATGATCCAGAAATCATCGAATCGGTTCGCTATGCATTGCAGGCTCAGGGGTACGAAGTGTCCATAGCTCGGGACGGGAACCATGGATTGGCGATGGCTGAAACTGAAACGCCAGACTTGCTGATTTTAGACATGATGATGCCGAAACGAAGTGGTTTTCTGGTACTGGAAAAAATCCGGCGAGGTGAATCCCAGGCGGTACCCATTATCATGATCACGGCGAATGAGGGGAGTCGTCATCAAGCCTACGCGGAAATGCTGGGCGTTAATGACTACATTCGAAAACCTTTTGTCATGGACCGGTTGATCGATTCCGTAAATCAATTGATTCATCAGGATTCCGATGAGTAATCGGATTATTGCCATTGGCGACATCCACGGTTGCTCTCAAGCATTAAACACACTGCTTGATGTCATTCAACCGGGTGCGAACGATACGTTGATTCCGCTCGGTGATTACATCGATCGCGGGCCGGACAGCTCAGGCGTGGTCGAGACACTGTGTAACCTGGTCGGTCGCTGCAACCTTGTTCCGCTGCTAGGCAACCATGAGCTGATCATGCGACAAGGGCTAAAGGGAGGGGAAGCGTTTCATTTTTGGATGACGTGCGGGGGAGACGCTACCGTCGCCAGTTACGGGGGAGACGTTGAAAATATCCCGCAACATCACTTGGTGTTTTTTCAAAACTGCCGGTCCTATTACGAAAGCCAGAACCATATTTTTGTTCATGCCAGTTACCAGGCAAATCTTCCAATGGCCGAGCAGAGTCCCGAGGTGATTTTCTGGGAACATTTAACCGAAGACGTTCCTCCACCTCATCACAGTGGGAAAAAGGTGGTTGTCGGCCACACTCCTCAAGTCGATGGAGAAATTTATGATATGGGGCATGTGATGTTGATTGACACTCTGTGTTTTGGGGGCCAATGGTTAACAGCGTTGGAAGTAAACAGTGGAGAGTTGTGGCAAGCCGATAACCACGGAAATTTAAGAGAGCGTTCCGATCGCTGATTGGTCACGGGCATCGGAGCGTCTGCCGTGAGCCCTCGGTAGAATCCTGAAAAGGAAAGCTCAGGAAGCCGCCAGGTTTCTCGGTACCGAGAGAACGCTAAATAGTACATACTGGTATCGAAACCGGGGTCAATTTAGGTGGGCTTGGTGGTTCGGTTTGCGTTTTTTTGTCCAGAACATTTGAGAGTTCCGATATGCAGCTTGGTCTTCATGCCAGCATTGGGTTGTTGGTCGTCGTGGTTGTCAGTCCGGTCGTGGATGCTCAGTATTGGGCGGAATTCAGAGGGGAAAACGGTAAGGGGGTTTCCCAATTTGAGAATCTTCCGGTGAATTGGAGTGACACCAGTGAAAATATTGATTGGAAGACTGAGTTGATGGGACTTGGCTGGTCTTCTCCAGTGGTTGCCAATCACCACATTTGGTTAACCGCAGCCGACGAAAAGGCAAATGAGCTTCGGGTGTTAAAGATCGACTTAAAGACCGGAGATCTGCTGAAGACTGTCGTGGTTTTCAGTAAGCCGTTGGGCACTATCCACAAGAAGAATTCGCACGCATCTCCCACGGCGATTGTTGAGGACGGTTTGGTTTTTGTCCATTTCGGCGACTACGGTACAGCTTGCTTGGATGAAGCCGGGAACATTCTTTGGAAGCGAATATTTCAATACGGTCATTTTCATGGCCCCGGGGGATCTCCTGTGGTTTACCGGGACCGGTTGCTACTAAGTTGTGATGGCGGTGAACACCAGTTTCTGGTGGCATTGCATAAGAAAACGGGTGAGACCATTTGGAAAACGGAGAAAAAACATATTCACCCAGCACGATTTACCGGCGGAAAAATGAAACCGATCGCGTTTTCTACACCCACACTGCGGGAAGTTAAGGGAAAGGTTGAGGCCGTGGTCTGTGGCGCGGACCATATTGCCGGGTTCGATGTCGAAACTGGCAAGGAAAACTGGTGGGCTGCTTATGACGGCTATTCCATTGTTCCCCGGCCGGTCTTTTACCAGGACATGGTATTTTATACGAGTTGTTACAACAGTCCGGTGTTGTACGGTCTGAAAATGAAAGGCTCGGGGGATTTGACCAGCAAGATCGCCTGGGAAATAAAAAAAGGGGCCCCCCATAACCCAACGCCGTTGGTCATTGGACCAAACCTTTACACGGTGAGTGATCGGGGCATTGCCCAGTGTATTGACGCGGCAACTGGGAAGGTGCATTGGCAGCAAAGACTGGGGCGAGCGTATTCCGCGTCCCCGGTGTTTGTCGACGGGAAGATCTATTTTCAGGATGAAACCGGGGGAACGGTTGTGATCGAGCCTGGGCTAGAATACCGGGAACTGGCAAAAAATAAAATCAATGGTCGGACTTTGGCAACCCCGGTTCCGGTTGAACAGGGGTTGCTGATTCGAACCGATCGATTCCTGATGCGCATTGATGGCAAAAAATAGGGATCTCATGTCGGCTGAGGAAATCCAGAACCCGGAGTTGAGTCCCTTGGAAGTTTCCGGGGCGCAAATCGATCAATGGCTGCAGCAAGTCATTCCCGAACTACGGCACTACCTTGATTCCTTGCCACGGCAAGAAACCTGGGCCACTGAAAATTACCAAGAAGTTCTCGATGCCTTTGATCTCGCCATATCGGACCAATCCGAGTCCTTTCAGGATTTGGTTGAGTTTCTTTTCCACCGGGCCATTCCCTGTTCATTTAACACTGCTTCTCAGGGCTACCTCGCTTACGTCCCGGGCGGCGGATTGCCTCAAAGTGGTATTGCGGAATTGATTTCCACGGTGACCAACCGATACATTGGTGTGTGGGCGGCGGCACCGATTTTGGCTAATATTGAACAGTCGGTGATTCGTTGGTTTTGTGATCTTTACAACTTTCCGGCGCAGGCGGGCGGATTGTTGACCTCCGGGGGATCGCTCGCCAATTGGAACGTAATGGTCGCGGCGAGGATCAAGCGGCTGGGTGAAGAGTTTCACAACGGGACGATTTACTGTAGCGACCAGGCGCATCATTGCATTCATAAGGCAGCTCGACTTTGTGGAATCAAGCGAGCCAACGTACGGGTTATCCAGTCCGATCATCAGTTTTGTTTGGACACCGAACAACTCGAAAGAACGATCCAGAAAGACATTTCGATCGGCCTGAAGCCCTTCTTGTTGATTGCCAATGGAGGGTCCACGAATTCGGGTGCAGTGGATCCGCTTCCTCGAATGGCCGCGATTGCTAAGCAACATGACCTCTGGTTCCACGTCGATGCAGCCTATGGAGGGTTTTTTGTATTGACTCCAGCTGGCCGCGAAAGGCTCGCTGGAATTGAACTTGCGGATTCGATCGTGGTTGACCCCCACAAAGGAATGTTTCTTCCTTATGGAGTGGGGTCGTTGATTGTCAGGAATGTTAAGGACTTGAGTGATGTGCATCGGATTGATGCGTATTATTTACCGTCTTATCAAAACGACCATGACAAAACCGATTTCCATGAAATATCCCCCGAACTTTCCAGGGATTTTCGAGGGCTGCGAGTTTGGTTGCCTCTGAAGATGCATGGTGTTGAACCGTT
>JAZABE010000521.1:0-8588 GCA_036137535.1 Planctomycetota bacterium
CAGGAATCCTTTTCCTGCCACGTTGATGTAAGCGCGATTGCGTTCGAAGCTGCTTAGGTTGTGATGTTGAAAAATCTGGAACGGATTTCCGACCCAGAATTCATTCAGATCAGCATCCAGTTTTGCGGGTTGCTCGACTTCGCATTGCTTGATCCCAGGCTGTGACACGACAGCCAACCAGAGGCAATTTCAGCCATCCGGTTTTTCCCGGTCACGGCTGATGAACCCGGCGGTGACATAGAGATCTAGCCAGCCGTCATTGTTGAGGTCAGCGAGCGAAGATCCCCAGGCCCAGCCAGCGGCGTGGACCTGGAATTGTTTCCCTACGGGATTGAATTGCAGGTTGCCCTGGTTTTGGTAGAGTTCTCCTCCAGCGACCATGCTTTTTAAGCGATTTTGAATTGTGTCGGGATAAGTTTCCTTTTTCATATTGCCCATGACGCGACTGCCTGCCTTGGAATACATGTTGGAAACGTAAATGTCGATGTTGCCGTCGTTGTCGTAATCCCCACACGTTAGGCCCATGGAACCAAAATCATTTTGATCTTCGGTAAGTCGTGTTTTTTTGAACCGTTTGCCTTTTTCATTAATCAATAAAGAGCCGTTTCCAAATTCATTGATGACATAAAGGTCGGGATAGCGATCGTTGTTAACATCTGTCCAGACGGCCGAAAAAGAAGACCGTCCTTCTCCGTTGGTCCCGGTTCTTTGGGTGACATCCGTGAACGTCCAGTTGCCATCGTTCCGTAGTAATTGGTTGTGAGCTAAATGGGGTTGGACACTTTCCAGCCAGGAGCCGACACTTTCAACGGAGCGTGTGATGTACAGGTCCATGTCACCGTCAAGGTCGTAATCCGCTGGAATGATACCGGAGATTCGCTTGGATTCACCTTCTGAAAGGTCGAGCATCAGGGGAAGGTTGGTTTGCCCTGTGTAGTTGGCGAATTTTTCTCCCTGGAGGTTCCGAAAAATTCGGGGAAGGCTTGGAAAGAAAATATCTTCCCAGCCATCGTTGTCGATATCGACAAAAGCTGCAATTCGGCAGTTCTTGGCAAGCTCGAGTTGCAAGAAATAGGTTTCTTCAGCAAATTTGCCTTGAGGTTTTCCGGTGTAAAGTTTCCCTGCATCTTGTCGAAGATCAGTCACGAACAGGTCTGCCAGGCCGTCCCGGTTGTAGTCACAGGCGTAGATGCCTCCAGTGTTGATTTCCTTGCGGACATCCTTCCAGTTGTCATGGAAGGAATCTGAAAAGAGTCGCGTTTCTTGGTCATTCGTTTTGGAAAAGAGCGGTTTTTTTGATTGGAAAACATCAACCTGGGTGATTTCGCAGCGGTTGATCCAGCTGCCCAGATCCAGTCGTTGTTTTTCAATTTCGTAGGTTTTCAACTGCATGTGGATCGTGACTTCCAAGGGGCCACCGCTTTTTGCGGTTCCCCACAAGCGGTGAATGCAGTCGACGATCCAATACTCATTTTCCTGAGGGGGAAAAATGTTTTTCACATCGAACCGGGCTTGGGGACGAGGGTCTTCAGAAAACAAGTCCCGCTTTTCCAAGATCCAGTCAACGAATTCTTCCGTTGTGTAGTCCTTTGTTCGAATGGTTTCCGTGGAAGCCACTCGCTTCAAATCCAGCAATTCTGACTGGTAACGAATTGCGTCCCCGGTTTCGTCAACGATCAAGCATTCCGGTTCACCAATGCTGTCGAGAATCTTTTCTCTGGAACTGGAGATAATCGCCTGCAACAGAGGTGCAAAACCATGTTTTCCCAGGATGTTGGCATGATGCTCCATATCCCAGAGGTACTTGGTGTGCTCATCGGTCAGGGAATAGTGAACCGTCTCTTGGGTTTCGGTTTCAACCCGATAGATGCCGGGTCGTTTCCGATTGGAGTCGTCTGCCGGCTTGTTATGACATCCAGTTATCATCGCCATGAAGACGATTGCCAAAATCAAGATGCCTTGGAAGAAACGCACGACGAAAAATGGAAAAAAGAAAGTGAAGAAGCAGGTTTTTTCAAGATACAGTTGGGCTGCTAGTAAAACTATTAACCCATTATCTCATTCGGTTAATTGAGATTCACAAGTGTAACGATCGAGAATGGTCCCTAAAACCAGACTATCCGCGCTGAACGTCAAACTTTGGATACGGAATCGTTGGTCTTTGGGTTTGAAAAAAATCCAAATTCAAAGACGTTTTAAGGGGTTTTTCAGTGGTTTGGGAAGTTTCACTGCATTGTTTACAGCGACGTGTCTTAGGCGATAATCGAGGGGACCGGATCGAAGAAAGAAGGGGTGAGATGATTGAAGACCACGCGCGAGGACCATCCGGTAATCCGTATGCAGTGGATCGGTTGGCTACTGGTGCCTTTGAACGCCAAGCGGAAGCTCCGATTTCCCGAGAAGAAGACGCCTCTCCCCTGGAAATCTTGGAACAGTTTTCAGAACAGGATCGGGCTAGAATTCGGATCGTGAAATACGGTTTGCTAGGCTACTATTTCGGCCTCCTTTTGCTCTCACTCTGCTGGTTCTGTTCGGTCTTTTTCGCCGGGCAGGGTGTCGTTCAAGTTGCGATGTTGTTTCAGTTCGGTACCGGGTTAGGGCTATTAATTGTTCTGGTGGGCGAGTTGATGTGTCTTGCGGTACCCAAGAGAGCTGGTGGCTTTGTCTACGTTTTATTTTCCTCGTTGTTTTACGCGTTGAGTGTTGTGGCTTATTTCGTGATCCAGTCATTGCGATTAAATGGCGGACTGCAGGCAGAGCCTTGGTTTTTGCTGCAGATGCTTCAGCTGTGTTTCGGATTTCTTGCCAATGTCCTGTTTTTGACGTTTATCATTCGGTTAATGCGGTCGATGAGCCAAAGGCGTTTGTTTGAAGCGGCTGTCAAGATTCGGCAAGAATTTTGGCGAATGATCACCTACTTTTGCATTGTGATTTTAATGTTTGCGATCTTGCTCCAGCAGCGTCTTGCCAATGGAAAGCAACTTGCTTTTCTTGTGCTGGGTACGGGTGCGATCGGTTTTGTGCTATTGGTTTATACCTGGCTGCAAAAATTTTCAAGGTTGGTTCGTGATGCCGGTTGTTCGATCGTAATCGAAACCCAATTGGCGCCGATGGACATGGACCCGTAGTGAATAGATAGACTCAAATTGATCAGTTTGAGTGGAACCCGCGGACCGATTCTGAGTCATTAAACAACCCCCTTTTAAAAAAGGAGCCCGCTTGAACACGGGCCTCCCGGGGGTTGAATGCAAGATGGATTTCGCCTTTTTAGGCCAGGTAATCCTGTCGCGAAGGGCGTTTCATTAAAGCGTTGGCTTGATCGTCACCAATGAATTTTTCGGCTTTAGCATCGTATTTAAGGCTTCTTCCGAGCATCAGTGTGATGTTACACATGTGGCACGAAGTCATTGTGCGGTGGTGTGTGTAAACATCCGAAACCGGATCCTGTCGGGTCTCAAGACAATCGAAAAAATTCGACATGTGGTTCTGTAGCCGTTGTCCCTTGTAAAGAGTTTTGGCGATGTACTCATCGATTTTGGTTGTGTCATCTTTGCTGAGTCCCTCAGCAGGCTTCCCGGTGAGTTTACCTCGATTGACGAAAATCCGCCCCTTGGTGCCGGTGAATAAGATGCCATTACCAAACTCTGTCTTGCCATCAGCCGATTTATAGTGATGGTTGACATTCATTAAGGCACCGTTGTCGAACCGCAGGTCGATATTAAATTGGGTCGCAGCATTGAAGCCGTTTTTGAGTTGAGCGTTACCTGCGAAGAAAGCAGTGAAATCAAAATTGTCTGGAACCGCGTTTCCAAATTTGCCTTTCCCGGAGATGGAAACGGGACTGGTTGCAGATTTTCCCAAGGCCCACTGTGCAATGTCGATGTGATGAGCACCCCAGTCTGTCATTTTGCCACCAGAATACTCGAGGTACCAGCGAAACTGTTTTCGGCGTTCATCACAATAATCCGATTTCAAGGCAGGTCCGACCCAGAAATCCCAGTCAAGACCTTGGGGAGGAGGGCTCATCTTGAAAGGGCCATTTCCTGGCGCACCGCCAATGGCGACGTGTGCATTTACGTTGTCACCTAAGTAGCCCAAGTGGACTAATGCAATTGCTTTCAGGAAGTTGCGGCCATTTTCGGTTCTCTGTTGGGTTCCAACCTGAAATACTTTTCCGGTTTCCTTGACAACCTTGGAGATCTGAATGCCTTCGTCAATGGTGAGTGTTAAAGGTTTTTCACAATAGACGTCGGCACCTGAACGAAGTGCGGCAATGGCGATGGGAACATGCCAGTGGTCGGGCGTGCCAATCGTGACGACTTCCGGTTTTTCTTTTTCCAATAGTTTTCGGTAGTCGGTGTACTCGTTGAGTTTGCCGCCGAATTGTTTCTTGTGGCTGAATTCATTGGTGTGTTTGCTGTCAACATCACACACGGCGATCATGTCACCGTATCTCGCGGCATTCATCGCAATGGAACCGCCGCGATTGTATCGTCCCCGACTGCCGCCGACTCCAATCGCTGCGACTTTCGGCTTGCTGTTTTTGTCCTGGGCGAAAATTGATGAGGAGGACCAGAAATAAGGGACTACTGCACTGGTCGCAGCGACTTTGACAAAATCACGCCTTGTTGACATTTTATTCCTCTAAATATGAACGGTTGGATTTTTCGATTGCCATTCATCTTAGTTTGTTGGAGCGGCAAAAAAAGTAAGCTATTGCGGATATTTTGGGTTGAATTTGGCAGAAGCGAATCCGGCCGCCCAATGTCTATTGACCGTTTTCAAGGAAATCTAGAAATTGTTGGCGTTCTGTGGGGTTCAAGTGGGAATCCTCATCACGTGTAACCGCCGATTCAAGAGGTTCGGGCAGATGATTTTCAGCAATCCAAAAGAATTGCCTTGGACAGTCGTTTGTGGGGGTGTGATTTGTTTGTTGGCAGTTCTTCTGGTTCTCGGTTCCAGCCCGGCCCCCCGCGTTGGAGACGGCGGTGAATACCTGATGATGACCATCGCCCTTGCCGAGGAAATGCAACCCTTTTCCGATTTTCGGGTGGAGCGGATTTATGGTCAATACATTCAAACCCGGGATGGAAGTTTTCCCTCTGCCCATAAGCTGCAGGAAACTGCCAACGGTTTAACGTTGGGTGATCAAATGGATTTTCCTCACTTCTGGTTTTTCTCGCTGCTTGCGGTTCCCTTTTACCATTTTCTCAATGCCATCGGTGGTGATATTGGTCACTGTTTTACGTTGTTAAATCTATCGTTGATGGGGCTGCTGCTCTGGGTTGCGGATCGATCATTGGGTCGCCGGGGAATTACCATTGCGCTGGTCATTTGTCTGCTGTCTCCGGTTCTCTGGTTTATTGACAAGGGGCACACGGAATTTTTCACCGTGTCCTTGGCGACAATCGGTGTGATCCGCTTTCTCAAGAATGACTTTACATCATCGATCGCTGCGTTTTGTCTGGTCTCTACTCAAAACCCACCCTTTATCGGAGTTGCGGGATTGGTCGGCCTGTTCGGCTTGTCTCGTGATTGGAAAAATTTACGGGTCCGTTGGCCGATCTTGGTGCTAGGGCTTGGCATTGGGTTGCTTCATCCTGTTTATTATTTGGTGCGACACGGGAACATCACACCCCAAATGATTACCGGGGCGGCCTCGCACTCAGCGAAGGGTTTGCGGGAATTGACCTGTTTTTTTGTTGATCCGGATGTGGGCCTGCTTTCCAACTGGCCCTGGCTACTGGTTCCTCTCCTGTTTGTGCTGGGGTACGTGGTTTTTCGCTACAACCGGGTTAATGGGTTTACCGTTGGATTTTGTGCAGTGAGTCTTTTGGTGCTTTGCTGGGCTCAAACTAAAACCAATAACTTCAACCATGGAGGGACAGTCAAGATCTCCCGGTATGCGGTCTGGTATATCCCCTTTGCTTTTCCCCTGTTGTTTCAATTCGCAACCAACTACCGGCTGGCGCCAACTTGGCAAAGGTGGTCGCTGTTCGGATTTCTTGCGGCTGCCGTTTATGTCAATACGACCAAGTTTCACCCGGACCGGGGGGAGTCCTTCCTTTACCAGACAACCATCGCTGAAAATTTCTATGAAAATTTTCCGGGTTGGTACGATCCAATTCCTGAAATTTTTATCGAAAGGTGTGTTCGCGCAGAATTGCCGACGCAGGCTTGGGCAGTCTCGAACCGTGCTGGAACCAAGTTGATTGTTCACAGCGGGCGTTTGATCAAGCAACGTAACTGGTTGCATTGGGGACGAAAATTGGATGATGTTATCGGCTCTGAAAAACCAATCGACCCGGCCAAGTTGGTGCAGTACATCAACCGGGAGTCGAGTGTGCCAACAGCGATCGAATGGTTCTATGTGAATGACCCGGGCGATGTTTTTCGGAACCCGGCTGCTCAGTCACAGCGCGTTAGCCAACGTTTTGCCCCGTCCCAGCCGATCCGTTGATCTGCCGGAACAAGGGTGACTTGGCGTTCATTGTTGACCGTCCTGATTTTTGCCGATGCAAACCAGGTACTCTTGCAGTCGGTTTTCTTCGTAAATACCCACCCGGATGTAGATCCTGTCATCGCAAAACGCCGGTGTGGCAAACGCGGAATCTCCGACTCGATTTTTGGAAACGAGCTCAAATTGATCAGGGTTTGCTTTGAACACGAAGGTGGTGCCCCGCTCGGAAGAATAGAAGATGTTTCCGTTGGCCAGGATCGGTGAACTGCTGACAGGACCTTCCATGCGGGTTTTCCACATTTCCTTGCCGTTGCTTGCATTCCAGCAATAACCAATCCCCGAATCGCTGATGGCATAAAGGTAACCGTCGTGGTAAAGCAAAGACTGTTCATAGCATTTGACGTTGTTTTGCCAAACCACTTGACCGGAACCATCCGCCTTGACACACAAGGTTTGCGACTTGGGAAATCCCCCGCTCGCAAAAACGGAGTCTTGGCTCCACACCAGGGTGCCACAACTGGCTTGCCAAAGAGCCGGTGTTGACCACAGGATGGTTCCCCGGCGAGGATCAAAGGCGGTAACTGCCTGGTTGCCACTCAGCAGCAGTTGTGACTTTCCAGCGATCTTGCCCACAATTGGCGAAGAATAAGTGGTGTTTAAGCGGGGTGTACGCCATTTCTCTTTCCCGTTTTTCAGGTCAAAGGCGGCGATAAATCCGACCTTTTCACTTTCGCTTGAAACGATGATTGAGGATTCAAAAACGGTGGGCGAAGCGGCAAAACCAAATGGATAGTGAGGCTCAAAACGACCCGCATTGATTTGCCAGAGTATTTGTCCATCGAGCGCTAGTTTGGACAAAAAGACGCTGGAGTCCCGATTGAAAACCACATAGATGGCTTTCCCATCGGAAGCGATCGTGGGTGAAGCGTGGGTGTTTTTTTTGTGAATTGGTTTGGCAAACTTGCCCTGATGGATCGACTTTTTCCAAAGTGGTTTTCCCGATCTTCGGTCAAAACAGAGGATGGATTGCACCTGGCTGGATTCGTCGGCGGTGGACAGGAAAATGTAATCCTTGACCAGGGTTGGGGATGAATGCCCTCGTCCCGGCACCTTGGATTTCCATAGCACGTGGGTTTCCAAATCCCATTTCACGGGGGGAGATTCTTGGCTCCGAGCGATGCCGTTGTGATTGGGCCCCCTCCACTGGAGCCAGTCATCCGCCTGCACCGAAAAACGTGAGAGACTGAAAGAACAGATCAACAGTAAACCAATGCGGACCAATGTTTTCTCCTGGGATGAATTGGCTCTAGTCGCCGCCATTTCAGCAGCCATTCAAACCGTGTTCGCGAGCGATGGATTTTGTTTTAGAAACCGAAACTAATTATCGTCTTTGTTTTTTTGGGGCTCTGCTTCAATTGGGAGTCTGGGCCTAGCGGGAACTTCTGTTTTTTCGAATCGCCGTCTGCCAACTTCGGGAAAACTTTAGGACCCCAGCCGATCGAAAATACTATCCAAATCAAGCGATTTGCCGTCTCTTGGGTCGAACAGACAGCGAATCTCTTTTTCGGTAATATCGGTTTCCTTGATGCTGTGTAATTTCCTGACACTGCCATCGTATAGGCCGACCCAGATGAAATCGCCCTTTTGTAAGGAGGTTACCAATTTCACGGCGTCGTCAATATCGAGGTCAAGCGGTTGGGTCCAGGGACTCATCGCCGCCTTTCTGTTTTCAATTAACATGATCGTGTTTGACGTTCCATCCGCGATTGAGTGGAAACTTTTCACGTCGCGTTCGGTTTTGATTGTGCAAACCAGACCCCCTGTACTGATCACGTAGGAGTCTCGACAGTTTTTGATGGCGGCCTGGTTGGCAGGGGCTTGCCAGCCCTTGGAAAGATCCATCCGCTCGTATTCGGGATGGCGTTCCATGTAGGGCATCAGTCTGACACGCCAGCTCAAATCCTTGCTGAATGGATCCCCATTCGCCGGATCGGCAAACGGAAATCGTTTGTTGGCGTCGTGGTAATTGTGAATGGCGATGCCGATCTGCTTGAAGTGGTTGGCGTCTTCCCGGCTGGCAAAGCTGCCCCGCATTTTTTCCATGATTGCCGAAAGATCCTTGGACAGG
>JAZABE010000522.1:0-2118 GCA_036137535.1 Planctomycetota bacterium
ATACAACTCGCCTGCTTGAAAATGCCATTCAAAAAAGCGATCAAGACAGCTGCGCAATTGGGAGCCGATGCCGTTGAGATCGATGCACGCAACCATGTCAAACCGTCTGAAATGTCACTTTCCGCCATACGACACTTACGCAAAACCTTGGAAGACTTGAATTTAAAAGTTTCAGCACTCTCGTTTCAAACTCGTAGAGGCTATTCCGATTTTGATGACATCGAGCGTAGAATCGATGCTACCAAGGACGCCCTGAAAATGGCGTATCAACTTGGGAGCCGCGTGGTGGTAAATCAAATCGGAAGCATTCCCACGGAAAGCGATGATGAAAACAGGAGTTTATTGCTGTCCACACTTGCGGACTTAGGAACAACCTCCCAACGAGTGGGTGCTTTTCTTGCGGCCCGCACCGGTAACGAAGACGCCCTGGTTTTAAGAAATTTAATTCAGGAGCTACCCACGGGCTCCTTGGCAATCGATTTTGATCCTGGCAACCTGATTATCCACGGGTTCTCTGCTTCCGAAGCAATCCAACAACTCGGAGAGTACACGATCCATGTTCATGCCCGCGACGGAGTTCAGGACTTGGCACAAGGAAGAGGAGTCGAAGTCCCGTTGGGACGCGGTTCTGCTGACTTCCCTCACTTGTTAGGAGTATTGGAAGAACACCATTACCGAGGGTTTTTCACAATCCAACGGGATCATGCAAGCGAACCGGTTTTTGAAGTCGGTCATTCGATCGAGTTTATGAAAAACATCTAGTCGATACTGGTTGCCACAAGCTTTCTAGCTGGAAATACTGTCGGTAGTATTGCATGGCCTGTAGTTTCTGGTGTCAAGCAATTCCAAACCTTTAGGCATGCACTTACGTCATGTAAATTCATGCCAGTCTCTCAATAAAAAGGGAGGAAAAATTAAAATGGATGGCACTCAACCCGAGAATTGATCAATGGTAAACAAACACAATTTGGGCATCGTGATTGTCGTAGTGCTGGCCTCTTCAATCTGTTGTCTTGGCGCGGACGATCAAACTCTCTGGGCCGGCACGGCAAAGGCCGACATCACAGATTATTCAGGCGGCCCAGTCCATGATCCACTGTTCGTTAAGGCCCTCGTGCTCAGAAACAAAAAAGAAACCATAGTGCTTTTGACGGTAGACGCGGTTTCAATTGGGGAAATCGGTCGTATTGGCAACGATTTCCTGCCAAATCTCAAGAAAAAACTGAAGGAAGAACATCTCATCGAACCAAGCAAGGTGTTGATCAACGCAAGCCACTGCCACGGAATCATCATGCGTCAAGGGCTCGAGGAGAAAATAGTCTCGATCGTCCAGCACGCATTAAAGCATCTTGTACCTGTCACCGTCGGCATCGGCATTGGCGAAGAGAAAGAGGTCCAGGAAAACAGGCGTCTAACACTAAAGAGTGGAAAGGTGATTGACGTGCGTCATGCCTATTCCCTCCCTGCCGATGATGAAGTTGCGTCGGCGGGACCGATCGACCCCCAAATCGGAATCCTGCGGCTCGATCGCAGAGACCATTCAACACTTGCCATTGTCTACAATTTTGCCTGCCACCCAATTCAGGGGATCCCTGGTGGAGCCAATACTGCCGATCTCGTAGGCTATGCGTCGAGAGTCATCGAAAGCGCCTACGGGGACCACACGATGGCCCTGTTTCTGCAAGGATGCGGGGGCGACATCAACCCGGCGAATTACAAAGATGTTCACCATCCAAGGCACGCCGAATCCCTAGGAAACAAATTGGGTTTGAGCACAGTACGTGCTTCAAAGAAAATCCAGTGCAAGGCCACTAGCGAATTACGATTGTTTAATGAAACCATTGACCTGCCACGTGGAGATCGCACCGAAAGGATCCTGCAACTCGAGGCTGAAAAACAAGGCCTAGTCAATTCTCTGAAGGGAACCAGCCTGAACCTGAAAACTTTTTTAAACTTGATGATCAAGTACAAGATTTCGCCCACCTACCCTTCGGCGGATGCCCACAGGTATCTGCAGGAAAAACTTCAAAACCTAGGTCCATTAAACAGTTTAGATCGAGAAAACTTGCGTCACCTGGAGGCCTATCGACGCAACACCCAGACGATGGAACAAATCAC
>JAZABE010000523.1:0-1820 GCA_036137535.1 Planctomycetota bacterium
GATCTTCGCACCAAGTCACCTCGGTGTAGTTGAGAGGGATTTCAGGGCGTGGGAAAACACCTTGGTGAAGGTCGTATTCCATCCGGTATCGTTTGAAATAAGTGATTCCCATCGAGGGAACGCCTTCAAAAAACGGTTTGAATAATAACGGCTCGGCGGGTCTGAACACAGGCAGCTGTACCAATTGCATCCTATCCGTAACCTGTTGGCCGGTCAATCATTTGAGGAATTGGGCTGGGGAACGACGGTGAGTCGGGAATGAAATGATTTGAGTAGGCAGTTCGGTCGGAGTGACAACGATCAGCTTGAAACCCGGTGACTTGAACCCCGGGACGGGTGGAAAAGCTTTTTCCAAAACGGGAGATATTGCCCAGTTGGATAGAAACGTCGATAATAAAGGGGTAAAAAGGGCCATCGGAGGATTCTCCAAGTTTCGTCTCGACTTTAGGCCACGGGCTTGGGTATCATCGTTTCAATGATTGGCTCCAGGGATTTGAGTTAGAATCGAATCGGCGGACTTGAGTGGATAAGTCTTAAATGATTTTTCGAAATCGCAACACGGTTGGTTTTTCTGTTTTCGGTGGCTTCATCGTCTGGGCATTGCTGCCGGCAATTGGGCATTGTCAAGAATCTACGATTGATCAGTTGATTGAACAACTCGGTTCGCGGTCTTACGAAGACCGGAATTTAGCCACGAAAAAACTGGTTGAGGCTGGTAAGCCCGCGATTGGGCCCTTGTTTTCCGCAATAAGTTCAAAACAATTTGAAACTTCTTTCCGAGCGCTCCGGATCGTGAAACGCATTGGGATTCAGGGGGAGCTGGATACGCTTGAACTGATCATTCTCGAGTCTGGCAAGCTTCCCGCGGCGTTTCAGGAGATGTTTGAAGCTTGGAGCTTGGAAGCCCTCGATGGTTGGCGGGCAAAACAAAGTGAAACAGCCGCCGAAGCGTTGTTGGCCAATGGGGTTGAGGTCACCCAAATTGAAGGGTTGAGTGAGCTTGGTTTATTGTTGATTGAAGACGCTGACTTTCAGCTGCAAAAAACCAGGGTAGTGCCGACTTCTCAGGCGACGGTGTTACAGCAGATAGCGGATTTAAAGAAAGAACTGGCCGGTGAAGCGATTGATAGCGGTGGCCAGGATGACGAAAAATTGGACCGCGAGGACAACAGGGTGGAGCGTTCCAATCAGGTCGAATTTCAAATTCAAGGTCGGCCCAAATTGGCCCCAAGAAATGGTCCGGTCCGAATTTTCAATGGCAATCAGCTGAAGGCCACCAATGTTGTCTTTGGAAGCGGATGGAAGGGGCAAGTGACAGACCTATTGCACTTAAGGTTTCTCAATCATTTGAATGAAGTCGAATTTGTTGAATTGGAAATTACACGGGAAATGCTCGAACAGCTCGACAGAATTCGGAATCTTCGTTCAATTAAGTTGACTCGCTGCCAGTATTCGTTTTCCCAATTGCGGCAGTTTAAACAAATCAGGGAAAAGAAATTGCCGCTTCGCTTGGTTGCAACCGGAGTGGGTTACCTTGGAGTTTATGGGCCTAATTTAAGTGAACCAGATAATGGAACGGGCAGCTATGTGTCAATGGTTTCGCCCAACTCGGCAGCATCTGAAGCCGGCTTGGAACGGGGTGACATCATTGTAAAAGTGGATGATGAAAGAATTGTTTCTTTTGCGGAATTGTCTCTGGTGATTTCCTCAAAAGCGGTAGGCAAAGCGATTGAACTTACCGTTAAACGCCGGGGTGAAGAAAAAACCCTGCGGGCAGTGCTGAAGTCTCGGGTTGGCTTGCGTTAATTTCGGGGTCAGTG
>JAZABE010000524.1:0-2030 GCA_036137535.1 Planctomycetota bacterium
GTTCGACCAATTGGCTGGTGATCCACTTCGACCACCTTGGAAAAATAACCCGCAGGGGTTATCGACTCAAAGGGACCGGGAACTCGATTCAAACCTAACTGTTTTTGCAATGCTGGAACCAAAACTCCATGCACCATTGAGCTTTTCCCTGAACCACTCACACCCGAAACACAAACAAGCCGGTCTGCGGGAAACCGAAATTCATCCCCTTTCAAATTGTTCAATGTCGCCCCGGTTACGGCAATCCAAGACGCAGTACCCGGGTACTCGGGCCGGGAAACCAAAGTCTTTCGAAACGGAGCCAGAGAACGTCCTGTTATCGAATCTCCCGAATCAACCAGGGATTCGAAACTACCTTGGTATACAATCTCGCCCCCTTGGTTTCCCGCTCCGGGTCCCAGGTCGATGACTTGGTCGGCCAATCGCATCACCTCTGGCTCGTGTTCCACCACGATAATGGTATTTCCAAGTTGTTTCAATTCTTGAAGGGTCTCCAGCAGCTTTTGATTGTCGGCCGGGTGCAGTCCACTCGTGGGTTCATCAAGGATATAGCAGACATCCGTAAGACGGTTACCGATCCCTGTAGCCAAACGGACCCGCTGAAATTCACCACCACTCAGACTGTCGGCTCGCCGACCCAGAGTCAAATACCCCGCACCCACGCTAATTAAAAATTCGAGTCGATTGACAATCTCCTTGAGAATCGGCAAGGCAATTTCCTGGTACTCCGGAGCAAGATCTTCCGGGGCTTTCCGAAAAAACTCTCGAGCGTTGTCGATTGACAACTCAACGATTTCGCCTAGGTTCTTGCCACTGAAATAAACCTGGTTGGCCGCCTCACAAAGCCTTGACCCCCGGCAACATTGACAGATCTCCTCTTGTCGAAATCCTTCCAAAAAACCCAGTGGTTCCGCTTGGGTTGTGGTGACGTATATCTTCTCAAGGACCTGCTTTAATCCGATTTGGTCCGCATTTCCTTCAAAGAGCAGCCGCAAAGAAATTCCATCGGTAATCGACAGAGGATCGTCTTGCCCGAGCCCACACGTCACCATCAATGATTTCAATTCATCGAGCCGAATTTGCCTGGCGTGGTCCTCAAGCTGCGACAGGACCTCCAATGCTCGCAGGGAAACCTCTCTCCGCGAAAACACCATCTCAAATGAAAATGCCTCGACAACACCGAGTCCCGTGCATTCAGGACAAATTCCAAAAGGGCTGTTAAAACTGAAAGTTCGAGTTTCAATTTCTTCGTAACTCGTTCCACATTGAACGCAACCGTAAAGGGTGCTGAATGGCCTTTCCTCCCAGTCCTTTGCCCCGGGAACAAGAACCAATACTACCATCGAACCACCGCCAGTTTTGAGCGCGTGGGATATCGATTCTGACAACCGGTCTTCAATACCAGCCTTCACAACCACTCGGTCAATCACAGCATCTACCGGTTCAGAAGACGGGTAAGCATTGACATCGAACGCCTCCAGGTCAGCCACTTGCTGGCCAACGCGTGCGCGGATAAAGCCCGTCTTTCGGATTTCTGCCAACTTGCTGGCCAATGACTCGTCCGATTTTAATGGTGCCAGCAACATTAACTTGGTTTTTTCGGGCAGACTCAACAAGCTCGTTTCAATTTCATCGGAAGCGGTCTGGTGAATAACCGCATGACACTCAGAACAATGAACCGTTCCCACCCGGGACATTAACAACCTCAGGTGATCATAAATTTCGGTAACCGTCCCCACTGTGCTCCGCGAATTCGGCCGTGTCTTATGCTGCTCAACACAAACGACCGGCTGAAGCCCGACAACCGCATCCACCTCAGCCCTCGGCAGGTACTGCAATGACTGCCGGGCTTGTATGGACAGTGAATCCAGGAACTGCCGTTTACCTTCTGAAAAGATCGTGTCAAAAACCAGTGAACTCTTGCCACAACCACTTGGACCGGTCACCACAACCATCTTGCCGTGCTCCAGTGAAACCTCCAGGTTTCTCAAGTTGTTGGTTCGGACACCGCTGAGTTCTAATGATCCACT
>JAZABE010000525.1:0-3110 GCA_036137535.1 Planctomycetota bacterium
ATCGGTTTCCAGCAGCTCAACATCCTCAACCCGAGGCGCCGTAAATGGATGATGCATCGCGTTCCACCGCTGTTCCTCCTCATCCCAGTCAAACATGGGAAACTCGACAACCCAAGAAAAATGCATCTTCTCCGGATCGTAAAGCTCCAATTCCGCTCCCAGCCTTTTGCGTAATCCGTACAAACCGCGACAAGTTACATCCCAATCATCTGCCAAAAACAACAACAAGTCACCCGGCTTGCCGTTTAGAGCTTCTCGGATCCGGCTTAATTCTTCCTCAGTGAAGTTCTTAGCACTGGGTGATCCCAATTCGCCTTTTTCATCGACTTTAAACCAAACCAGACCTTTGGCGCCAAAATCGCCCTTCACATAATCAGTCAATTCATCGATGTTCCTTCGGGAATATTTCCCCGCGGCGTTTTCAGCATTCAAACCTCGTACGAACTTGCCTTGGTTTGCCGGTCCACTAAACACCTTGAAATCACAGGACTTGGCAAATTCAGTCACATCCACGATTTCCATCCCAAAACGCAAATCCGGGGCATCATGACCAAATCGTCGCATGGCTTCATCGTAGGTTATGCGCGGAAGGGGAAGCTGCAAATCGATATTGAGAATTTCTTTCGCCAATTTGGCCATCAAGCCATCGATCAGTGACATGATGTCATCGTGGTCAATAAAGGACATCTCAACATCCAGTTGAGTAAACTCAGGCTGACGATCAGCACGGAGGTCTTCATCACGAAAACAGCGGGCCACCTGGACGTACCGGTCGTAACCCGCAATCATCATGATTTGTTTATAAATCTGTGGCGACTGAGGCAGCGCATAAAAACTGCCATTGTGGACACGACTGGGAACAAGATAGTCGCGGGCACCCTCCGGTGTACTGCGTCCTAAAATCGGAGTCTCTACATCGATAAACTCATGCTGTTCAAAATAATCCCTCATTAGCTTGATGATGCGACTCCGCAACACAAGGGTCTCCATCATCGCTTTGCGCCGCAAATCAATGTATCGATACTTAAGCCGCAGATCTTCGTTGGGCAGTTCATGCTGGCCCGGAGTAAACGGAGGAACCTGGCTTTTGGAAAGCACTTCCAGATCGGTAATCCGCACTTCGATTTCTCCGGTGACCAATTTAGGGTTTTCCTGCCCGGCCGGCCGATTTGCCACGTGACCAGTCACTTTGATCACATCTTCACTTCGAAGTTTCTGCGCTGATTTAAGCAGTTCGTCCCCAGCCTCGGGTGCAAAAACAATTTGGGTTACCCCGTACCGATCACGGAGATCAATAAAATTGGCTCCTCCTAGATCTCGTATCCGGTCGGTCCAACCACAGAGGGTGACGGTTTGACCGGAGTGCATTTTATTGAGTTCGCCGCAGGTATGAGTTCGAAGCACCGTCTTTTCCAACAATGAGTGTTTGAGAATTGAGTCCAATTGTTCAAAGAAAAGCCCTCTCGCGGCTCTCCCTAGGGATTCCGCGGATTCGTTTTGAATCGGGTATTCTAGACTTTTCGGCAAATGTTTGTAGGAAACATCAAGTTATCCGAGAATTTCGGGTTACCGCGACTTTGGGCACTCAGTCGCAGCTCTCCCAGACCAGCAGGCTGGTCAAGATTCCTCTGAAACAATGGGTTTCTCCACCGGAACTTCCGAGGCCAAAATGTCCGCTCACTGGCCCCTTTCCTGCCTCCGATAACCTAGATGCTCGAAGTTGGCTCCCGCAGCACGGCACAGGCCTCCTCTGAATCGGGCAAATTGCAGACACTTTCCCGGCTCTCGTTCGCAGCGTCGTGTTTCAGCGTGCAGTAAGATAACGGTAGATGAAAACCACCCTTCCTTGGACCGGGACTCCGGTTTCCTGTGGAATTTGCAAGGGCCAGAATGAGTTTACCCGAAAACCATCGCCTTCCGGAGCCAACCGACGACACTCCGGGATTGAATACTCAAAATCAATACAAGCACAGTGGCAAAGCACCTCTAACGGGCCTGCTATTGGCGTTTGCCATCGGGTCGATCGTTTCAGCCGGAGCCGGCGTGTTGTATTGCTTCTTGGTCACAAATCTCGCGTTTTCAATGCTGAAAATTCTGATTGTTTTTGGATTTGCGGCGTGTATTGGAACACCGATCGGTTGGATCGCTAAGAGTTTCAAGGTACGCAGTGAGCGACCTGTTCTTCTGGCAGCTTTACTGGCAGCGACAATCGGACTTTATTTTTGCTGGGCATTTCACCCCTACTTTATCAGCGCCGAAGAACAACGTTTTGTTGCGTGGAAACCCACCCAAATTTACGAATGGTCCCTTAAACTTTTCAATGCGGGGAGAGACTATCGTGGTTGGTTCGCGGTTTTTGTCTGGACCCTGGAGGCCGGCACGATTTACCTGCTAGGATTTGGATCGGCGGTCTCTTGGATTGAACAACCCTTTTGTGAGCGCTGTAACTGCTGGACCGAAAAACGAATGGGAGTTGCTTACTATCACCCGCCCCCAGCTGCCCACCCAATCACCAAACAACTCCTGCAAAATGACGCACGAGCCTTGTTGAGCTGTGAACCTTCTGATGATCAGGCAGAATCGTACCTAAGGGTGGATATGGCTATGTGCCCCCGTTGCCTACAAACCTCCTTCATTTCCTGCCGGTCTATTGATCAACGCAATCCGCAGAAAAAAGGACATTACTCGCCGGTAGAGAAAATCATTATGGACAAGGTGATCATCGACCCGGAAACACTGCAGAGTATTATCGTCGCCGGCTAAAGCGACTTGCCATTTTTTCAAACCATTGCCAGGGCGAATGAATGCTGCAGTGACATCGAAAAAAAATTCAACCGTCCAAAACCGTTTGGTAAGAATTGGAGCGAGTATTCTATTGAGCAGACCAATTGATTTCAAAACGGCCCTGGGAATCCGCTGCGGCCGAGGACATTCCCCGAGTGTTGTAATCGATGGCAATATTCCCCTCCCGGTCCAGGGCAATCAGCCCACCCTCATTCTTTTTGAGAACCTGGTGGATGACTTCTTTGGCGGCATCCTGGACGGAAAGCCCCTTGTATTTCATTCTCGCTGAAACATCAAAGGCAATCGCATTCCGAATAAAATGTTCA
>JAZABE010000526.1:0-1962 GCA_036137535.1 Planctomycetota bacterium
GACCCGGTTTTCCCTGCCCGACAATTGGTCGCGAAAGGTATCCGAAGCCAAGCAGTTCTTGTTTCAGATTGCAGTGGAAGATTTTGATGCTGATGGCGATTTTGACATTGCTGTGGCGACCTATGAAGGAATTCCTTTCCTGCTTTGCCAGGAAGGTGGTAAATTCGTGGATCGCAGCCGGGAATTGGGGCTGGGAACCTGGGTGTCGGGCGGACCCACCAAATCTGCACTGGCGGGCTGGATTGATTTCAACAATGACGGGTTTCCGGATCTGTTGATGGGGCAGTCACTTTACAGGAATGTGGGCGGACTTCGATTTAAAAACGTGACGACCGAGTCCGGTTATCAGGCGGGGTTTGATCCTCATGGTGTGACCGTTGCTGACTATAACAATGACGGGCTGTTGGATTTTTATATTTCCCGGTCCCACCGCTACCAGCAAGAGGTTGATCGCGCAGGTTGGGTCGGCGATGAAGAGTCCGGGACTCCGAATACGTTATGGAAAAATTTGGGAAATGGAAAGTTTCAAGATGTGACGGTGGAATCCCATTCCGGTGGAGGGAGCAGGACCACCTTTACCAGTAGTTGGTTTTTTTTCGACGAGGATCATTATCCAGACCTGTATATTGCCAACGATTTTGCGAAAAACGTTGTGCTCCGGAATCGGGGTGATGGGAGCTTTGAGGATGTCTCCGATATCAGTGGTGCGGCTGATTTTGCCACCAGCATGGGAGTGGCCACTGGCGATCTCGATAATGATGGGTCGACGGAAATTTATGTGGCCAACATGTACTCGAAAATGGGCCGAAGGATCATTTCTCATGTTTCTGCAGCGGATTACCCGGCGGAAATCTTTCCCCAGATTCAGGGTTCTTGTGCCGGGAACCGGCTGTATCGAAAGCAAAACCAGGGCCAGTATTCGGATGTGACGGCAATGGCGGGAGTCAATGAAGTGGGCTGGGCCTTTGCACCTCTGATGTGTGATTTTGACGGGGATGGACTGCTGGACCTTTATGCGACAACCGGTTTTATGAGTTTCAATCGTGAAAAGCCGGATGGCTGAACGTGTTTGTGGCGTGCCGTCGTGACACGGCCAACTGATCGAACGTGTGAGATTCAACCCCTAGGCGACATTGACCATGGGGCCGGTGAATTCTGGGCAACCAACCCGTTTGCCATTGTGAAAAATGGTGAAAACTTGAGCGCTTACGAGCGAAACAAGTTTTACCTGAATGTTGACGGCGAACAGTTTTTTGACGCTTCCTTCGCGTCAGGTGCGGATATTGACTCGGATAGTCGCAGTGTGGTGAGTGCTGATTTTGACAATGATGGAGACCCGGACTTGTTGGTTGGCTCAACCGGCGGGGGGGCTTTGAGGCTTTTTGAGAACCAGTTTCCGTCAGAGAATCAATTTCTGAAAATCAAACTGCGGGGAACCCAATCCAATCGGGCGGCAATTGGTTCGAGGGTCATCTTGGAAAGTGGGAGCCGGAAAATTATCCGGGACCTTTTCCCTCGAAATGGCTGCATGGGCTTGGGGCCGGCGGACTTGGTAGTCGGGGTGGGAAAAGCAACCACTCTAGATCGGGTTACGGTTCGTTGGCCCAGTGGCAAAACGAAAACGGTTACCGGGGTTTCAGTGAAGGTGCCGCTGGAAATCAAGGAAGATTAAGTCCAAGGCAAGCCCGGTGATTCCGTGGACCGCAACCCGTTGGATGGGGGCAAATGGCGGTGGGAGCTGCCAGCGGAAGGCCTAAGGATTGTGATTAGTCTCAGCGAATCGTTTCACGGCCTTTCGGTTGGAGTCAAAGGCCATCTGTCGATAGATGGACTCTTCGGGTTGAGCGAAATGGCAGGAAGTGACTTCGCCCGGTTGGAGTTCCAGGTGATCGAGAGAAGCGACCTGGCAGACATAAAATAAATCCAGTACCGGGTTTTCGATGCCCCGGTAGGAATAAAGAT
>JAZABE010000527.1:0-7605 GCA_036137535.1 Planctomycetota bacterium
CCGGGTGAGGTGACCATTATTTCTCTTGGACCTCTGACAAATATCGCTACGGTGATTACCCGAGAACCCACAATCGCCACCTTGATCGACCGATTGTGTATCGTCGGTGGGAGCTTGGACGGTATAGGAAACATCACTCCCACGGCTGAATTCAATATGTACTTTGACGCCAAAAGTGCGCGTGAGATTTTTCGATCGGCAATCTCGAAAACAATGATTCCATTAAACTTAACAGGCCAAGTTGAGTTTGGATTCGATTTCTTGGATCATTTGTCGCAAAAGGTTGTTTCTTCATTTCTCTATCCGAGTGTGCAGCATCTGTTTCAGAATTTTCGCCAGCACTTGGGGCGCGAGACGTTTTTGCTTAACGACGCGGTTGGCCTGATTGCTGCGATTTATCCTGAACTGGTGGAAACCACAGATTTGGCAGGTGATGTTGAAGTGGCCGGTGAACTCACCCGAGGGGTTACTGTTTTTGATCGCCGTGAGACACGCGAATGGAAAAGCAATATTGATGTGGGTATCTCAATCGACGCTGAAATGACCCAACAGAAACTGATCGACTTATTGCCTTAGGCGAGGAAATCAGCGTTTTTTTTCGAGGGGTTAATTCGGTTTCAGTTCAGCGACCCGGACCGTATCACCGACTTGAACGTTTAGCTCCAACGCGGTGACTTGGTCGAGGATCGTTTGGGAATAGTCAACGATTTCGATCTTTCCCAAACAGGCTCTGAATTGCTCTCTGAAACCATTGCTGACCAAGATTTCGTCGGTATCGACCTGCTCTTGAATTTTACAAACCTGCAGAGAACGGCTTGCTTTAATGCAACGGATCGTTGATGTTTCGCAGTGAATCACGGGGCCTCCATCGAAAATGTCTACCAAATTTCGGTGTTGAAAGCCTTCATCTTCCAGCATTTTTTTGGCAGGTTGAGTGTTCTGATGAACGTTGCCAATAACCTGCTGCGCATCATCGGGAAGTAGCGGAATATAGATCGGATGGCGGGGGAACAGATCCGCAATGACGTTTTTTGAATTGGTGGTCAGGGTTTCTGCTTGCGGAAACTCAATCTCAAAAAAATGGGCGCCGATCGCATTCCAAAAAGGGGAGAATCCTTCTTTGGTGACATTGCCTCTCATCTCTGCAATGGTTTCTGAGTCAAAGCGTTCTGGGTACTCTGCCATAAACAGAAAACGGGCCAGTGACAACAGCTTTCCATGTCCTTTGCCCCAGTAATCGGGTGAGAGGAATAGGCTCCCAATTTCTGTTGGTCCATTATGCTCTTCAACAAGATCGAGGAACCTGACTTTTTTATCAACCGATAACTCAGTGCTTTTGTGGAGGGACTCCTTGATTTCATAGGAATAAAATGGCTCGTATCCACCGGTTTTGGCGTAAATGGCACTAGTGCCAACGACCTTGCCAAAGGCAAGGTCCTCCATGACAAAAACGTAAGGTTGGCCAGCTGGCTTTCCGGTTTTCATCTTGAATGAAAAGGTTGAGGATTCGACCCGTTCCAGGAGTTGTTGCTTGGAAATTTTAAGGGTTGTCAGGCCATAGGCTGATTTTTGAATCAGATCATATAACTGATCGACATCAGATTCTTCGGCTGCTCGAACGATCAACATAGTGTTTGCTTTCGGTTAAACCATTTCGGCCACGACAGATTCAATGATTTGTGCTGCGAGGTCAATCTGTTCAAAATTTGCAATTCCTAGGGGTAACAGGAACCGAATTCGAGCAGGCGAGCTGCCAGCGATAAAACTCATCAAGCCATGATGAAACATGGCATGGCACATCTCTTTTGCCTTTTCCGGGCTTCCGTCGAACGGTGTAAATGCAACCATTCCTCCGATTCCGTAGGGCCCTGAAATGGTGCCAGGGTAGGTCTTCCCAATTCTTTTGAGATGATTGCTGAAATGATGATTCAGCTGGTTGTTCAAGCCGTCTTCGCCAAAGTTTCCTCGTGAGATCAAGCCATCAATGATGGTTTGTGCAGCGTTGATTGCCCAGGTACTGCCTGTGAAGGTCTGGCTGATGAGTCCAGGTTTTGGATTGAGATCTGGTTTGAAGATTGTTGCACAGACCTGTGTGATTTTCCCGATCGTGATGATGTCGACGTGTTCTTCCAGCCCATAAAGTTGAGTGGCGAACGGTTCGGAGGTTCTTGAAAAGGTCTGGACTTCGTCTGCAATGATTGAGCAGTTCTGATCTTTGAGCTCGTTGATTAATGCCAAGAAAAAATCTCGGTGTCCTGGGTAATAACCCCCTTCGCCCTGGATCAATTCCATCCAGAGAGCTGCGTGTTGTCCGGGATAACGGTTGAGATGCGTGCGCAACTGATCCACTGCAGCTTGAATGCTTTGGTCGTGTTGATCGCTTCGGTAAAATGGCAGGTAATCGACCTTGATGGTTTCCGGAAGCCCGACCCGGTAGGCAGGTTTATCGGTTACTTGAGCCAATGCCAATGTGCGTCCGGCAAAGCAGTGTTTGAATGAAAGGATCCGATCGGCCGGGCTGTTTTTTTGAAACGCAATTTTCAGGGCATTTTCATTGGCCATCGCGCCACTGGTCGACAAAAAGCAATGGGCATAGTTTTTGCGATTTTTGTTGGCAAGTTCAAGAATCGTTCTTGAGAGTTGAACGCTTTCCCGATTGGTTTGCAGGTTTCCCTGCATCACCGTATCGGAAATTGCTGAATCAATGCCCGAGGCGATGAGTTCGGGATTGCAGTGTCCAAAACCGTGCACTCCAATGCCCGTGATCAGATCGAGCTTGACGCTTCCATCGGCTAATTCGACAAACGGCCCCTGTCCTGCTCCAGAAGAGAGGTATGGGAAATAGAGGTTTCCTCCTCGGTAAGCCCCGCATTCCTCCAGCATCGCTTCATAGGAGTTTTTCAAATCGTCGCTGGCAGGTCGGATCTGATTAATCTGGGAGGCATGGTCTTTAATTGTCTCCAAGATGAGTTGTTTTGCTTGTGTGAGACGTGGGTCGTTAGCAATCAGTTCGGATACGAGTTTTGTCATTTTGGTTTTGAGAACAGGTCTATAGGCTGAATTCAATCAAGCGAGTATTCCCCGGAAGCATACCGCATTAATAACAGTGTCGTGAGTTTTACGCGTTCAACAAGGCTATCTAGGATTAGGAATTCGTTAGGGTTATGCATGTGGTCTCCACGGGCACCGAGCGTATCGATGTTCGGTAAATTGACCGAAGAGAGTTTGTTTCCGTCACTGACGCCACCCGTGGAACGCCAAGCGACGTTCAAATTCATTGAGTTGGCGGCGCGTTCTATGTTTTGCTTGAGTAGAAGTGAACGATCGTCGAGAATCTTGGGAGGAGAAAAAAAAGCACCATGTAGTTCACAGGAAAAACCTTCGATCGAGTTAAATTCCGCCACGATTTCCTTAATGGTTGTTTCACACCAGGTTTGCTGATCGAGTTCGCCCACCCTGAGGTTGACGCGAACAATTGCCAGGTCCGGGACGACATTCAACGGTCCCCCCCCATCAATTCGGGCAACATTGATGGTGACTTCCTCGTAAACCGAGTTGAGCTCATGAAGCCTGGAGGCAATTTCCGCAGCCTTCACGATGGCATTTCTCCCATTGTGAAAGTCCCGCCCAGAGTGAACGGATTTTCCACGAACAATGATCGAGTAGTTTCCGGAGCCTTTCCTTTGATCCACGAGCGTGCCGTCCGGAAGAGCGGGTTCAAAGAGTAACCCTAGCCGGCATTTTTGCCCCCTCGTTTTGATCAGGTTCTGGCTGGAGGGTGATCCAATCTCCTCATCCGTGTTTAAGATGACCTCCCAGCCAAGTTGATGGGCCAACGCATAACGTTCGAACGCCTTGAGAGCAAAGAGCAGTATCACGGCGCCCCCCTTGGCATCGATGACACCCGGACCGTTCAAAATACCGGTTTCGATTTCAGTGCATTTTTGAAAAGGACTTTCAGGCGGGTAGACTGTATCCAGGTGGATGCAGAGAAAAATTCGTTTGTTAGCTTGGCATCGCTTAATGACTTGAAGTGCCGAGGCGATAGGTTGCTTCACGACATTGCCGGATGGATCCACGATTTCGTGGTCCGGCAATTTGGGTTCATCGATGGTGTCGGCAATTGCCTCAAATTGTTGGCGAAAAATGGACCGAACGGAGTCAATTCCGCTGGTGTTTTCAGTGTAAGAATTAACGTTGCAGACTTTTTCAACCAGTTGCCGCATCGAGTCAGCCTGGTTCTCAATCCACCTCAGGATAGAATTTTGATCGTCCGTTGTCATGGTAGCTTTCCGGTTAGTACTACACGATTCTAAGTATGATCGGTAAGGCGATCAAACTCAAAACCGGCTATTCCGTAGCAGACTGGAGGTTTAAGACTGGTCATCCGAATAGCTTCGATCAACTAGATCGATTGCTCTAAGATTCTCTCGATGAATTGGGTCCAGGTGCAATCAAGATGAAAGACTTTACTTGTCTGCTTGGCTCTCCTCAGCGGTGGATTGGAGTTGAACGGTTTTTTTTATTTCCCATGTGGCTTTTTGCCCTCTTCGTTGCTTTGCAAGCCAGTTTAAAGCGGCGACGTGAAGGATCTCATGGCCGCCTGCGAAAATCGTAATACGTGTGTTCCCGGATACTCTGCGGAACAGTGGCTTGTGTGAACCATAAAGTGGGTCGGGGGCAGCTGCTTGAAGCGACGGAGGTAATTTTAAACTGGAATAATATTGATTGATCTGGGGTTCAGTGATTCGCTGAGACGGCAAGGCCACCTGGTTAAAGGCCTCAATGGAATGAGTGAACGGGACGCTGCCTTTGCGGCCATCCTGGATTCCATGGTTGAGGTCCAAGTTCACTCGGCGGGAATTTTTCAGGTAGGTCAGCGGTGATCGTCGCTGGCATTCCTGGCTCAGCTTGGATTTGGAATCAGGTCTTCCACCGATTGCTTGCTCAATGTGTTTTGCATAGCGACCTGGATTGTATTTACCTTGGTTGAATGCATGGAAATTCCACCAGGTTTCAATGTCAGAAATTGGGCACCAGGCTGAAACGCCGGCCCAGATTTCTGGTCTTCGGCCTGCCATTAACAAGGCTGCATGACCACCGCCTGAAACACCGATAAGGTAGATTCGATCAGTATCAACGGCGTGCTTGTGTTTCATGTAGTCAACCGCATCCAAAATGTCTTGGACCATGAATTCTGAGCCCAGGGCCTTGGGGGTATGATTGGGGCCGCGGAAATTTGGATGGACAAAATGCCAGTCGTTTTGAAGACACCATCGTGCATAGACGGTTTCACCCCCGGCTTGAAGATAGTTTCCAGACCAGGTGTGAAGGCCTACCAACAGCGGTCGTTTTTTTGGGGATTTTGCCGAACAGATAAGCATCGATTGTCTGCTTTGGTCTTTGGTCGAAATCGATTCTGCTTTAATGACCTCCAGCGGCCAACCGTTTTCATGAAAATCGTCGGCTGTGGCGAGATTCCAGTCATAGAATAAAAAGGCCGCGATCGTCATGGCGGACACGACTCGGCAATTAGTCATGGTGATCACCGGGAGTAAATTAGGAGCTGGAATTGGTTTTTTGGGTAAAGGTTATCGTGAACTCTTTCAGTCCAAGGAAAACCAAGAATGGGCCCATTCGCGTTATTGTTCCGAATCGAAGAGTGCTTCGACAAAAGATTCGACATTGAACAAGGCAAAATCGTCTGCTTTTTCACCCAGCCCAATATATTTGACCGGCAGATTAAATTCCTGACGGATCGGTATGGCGACACCACCCTTGGCGGTTCCATCCAGTTTCGCCAAAACGATCCCGGTGCAGCCAGCCGCTTCGCTGAAGCCTTTTGCCTGACTGATTGCATTTTGACCCGCTGTCGCATCCAGGACCAAAAGGCATTCATGAGGGGCTTCGGCGATTACTTTTTGCATGACGTTGCGGATTTTAGTCAGCTGATCCATCAGCGGTGTTTGAGTCTGTAGCCGTCCAGCGGTATCGATGATACAAATATCAGCCTCTAGCTCTTTGGCTTTTGCAACGGCCTGGTAAGAGACACTTGCCGGGTCGCCACCCGGTTTGCCGGTGACAATTTGGGCATCTAGACGGTTTGCCCAAACCGTCAATTGTTCCACAGCAGCGGCTCGAAAAGTGTCGCCTGCTCCCAGAACCACTTTTTTCCCCTGTTGGGTAAACAGATAGGCGAGCTTGGCAATCGAAGTCGTTTTTCCGGCGCCATTGACACCACAAACCATAATCACCGTCGGACCAGATTGGGCATGTTTGATCGGTTGCTCGGGTTGGTCCATGATTTCCCGAATCGTTTCCTTGGCCGTGTCGATAAAATCGTTCATTTCGACTTTTCTCGCCCGGTATTTTTTACCGATTGCATCGCGGATTGCCGCGGCAGGAGATGCTCCCATATCGGTCTTGATCAAGATCGCGAAAACTTCTTTGAGAAATGCATCATCGACCAGCCGGCCTTCTTTGAAGACATCCTTGATGTCCGTGTTAAGGACATGATAGGTTTTAACGAGTGCCTGTTTCAGCCGCCCAAAAATGCCAGATTTTGGGGGAGAGGGTTCTAGCTGGCTATCAACCTTTTGAGTTGATGGTCCTGCATCGGCGGGGTCGTTTTTTTCCTTTTTACCAAAAAGATTCCAGGCCATATGGTTTGTGTATCAATGAAAGTTGTTTCTGTCAGTTATGTATCGTATCGGATTCACCTGCGGTTTCGCAGTTGGGATCCTGTTCGGGAGTGACTGGATCAGGCTGATTGTTCTCCACTGGTAATTCTTGTGGAGGAACCGATTCTTCATCAGTCCCGGTTGAGGATTCGGCTTGCCCTGGTTCCGTTTTTTGGATCAATCGGTCTAAAATTCCATTGATAAAATTCGGCGAGAGTTCATCTCCATAACGTTTTGCCAACTCGATTGCCTCGTTGCAAGCAACCCGTGCAGGTGTGTCGTAGAAGAGGATTTCAAATGCCCCAAGCCGCAGGACGTTTCGATCTGTGGCTGCCATGCGGTTGACTTTCCAGTTCTTTGTGACGGCGCCGAGTTCGGCATCGATCTGGTCGGACTTTGCCCGAACGCCATTCAAGAGGGCTTCTGCAAATTCGATGATATTGCCGTTATTGTGAAGTCGATTTTTAATAAAAGCCAGGTCGGCATCGTTGTTTCGGTCTTGGTTCAGATCATCCTGGTAGAGAATCTGCAAAACAACTTCACGAGCTCGAGAACGAAGTGACATTTAGGTTCCAATTTGCTTGAAAAGGTTGAGCATTTCCAGGGCCGTTTCTGCACACTCGCTTCCCTTGTTTCCCGCATTTCCACCGGAACGATGGATAGCCTGTTCCAGATTGTTACAGGTTAGCAACCCAAATGCCACCGGCTTTTCAGTTTCCATCGACAGTTGACCCAGCGAGTGACTGACCTGTTGATTAATATAACGGTCGTGCGTTGTTTCGCCTTTGATGACAGCGCCCAGGCAAAGAATGGCATCGTAATGTTGGGCAGCAGCTTTCTTGGCGGTGACTGGAATTTCCCACGCCCCGGGAACGCGATAAACATCAATCCGGTTTTCACTGACCCCTTGGGCTGTCAGTGTTTC
>JAZABE010000528.1:0-3213 GCA_036137535.1 Planctomycetota bacterium
AGGGGAGGATGGGGAAATGCAGGTCGTGCAAGAACCCATTGCGGCTCTGCCGGACGACTTGAAACAAATTATCGAAGAACGAAAATAAACAACTTGGACTCGAATTAACTTGATCGCAAATGGCAGCTACAACTTTTAAAATTTGGCGTGGAGACAAAGAGTCTGGGGAATTCAAGGAATACCAGACGGATGTCACCGAAGGTATGGTGGTTCTGGATGCGGTTCACCAGATCCAGGCGGAGTCAGCAAATGATTTGGCTGTGCGATGGAATTGTAAAGCTGGTAAGTGTGGTTCCTGCTCAGCAGAAATCAATGGAATGCCTAAATTGATGTGCATGACACGGCTCAATGATCTTGATCTTGATGATCCGGTAACGGTGGAGCCTTTGCGAGCTTTTCCACCGATGAAAGATCTGGTGTCCGACGTTTCTTGGAACTATCGGGTAAAGCAGAAGATTAAACCCTTTAAGCCCAGCCAGCCGGATAATGAAGACGGCTCATGGAACATGGCTCAGCAGGATGTAGAGCGGGTTCAGGAATTCCGTAAGTGCATCGAATGCTTTTTGTGTCAGGATGTTTGCCATGTTTTGAGGGATCATCATAAACATGAAGAGTTTATTGGTCCAAGATTTTATGTTTACAATGCAGCTCTTGAAATGCATCCACTGGACCAGGAAGATCGTTTGGATGATCTCAAAAAATCGCAGGGAATTGGTTACTGCAATATTACGAAATGCTGTACAAAAGTATGCCCTGAGCACATCGCCATTACGGACAATGCGATTATTCCCTTAAAGGAGCGGGTCGTAGATCGATACTACGATCCGGTCAAAATGGTGCTGCATAAAATCATGGGTCTCAAGGACAAGAAGTAAAGCCACTGAAATCCACCGCGGGTCGGCCAGAGCACTTCTGGGAACTTTTGGCGTCCTGCACTTCGAATCTCATCTGAGTCAGTGAATCTCATCAGAGTCAGTGAATCTCATCTGAGTCAGTTTTTCTGAATGTTGACTCGCTGATTGATTTTTGGATTTTTCAAAACTTGCTTCGAATCGTCCGGCCAGGTGACGACGATTTGTTCGATTTGGTTTTCATTGCCCAGTCCGAAGAGAACCGGGATTTGGGTTTGCGAAAGATAGCTGCGTGTTGCTGTGACCAACCTTTCGTATTTTTTGGTGGGTGTTTGGATTTCGATCTTGGCACCGAGCGCGTCCCGATTGTGATCTTTGCCAATGAGTTTAATTTCAATCCAATGGTGACCCGTCTGCTGGTCATTGCGTAAAATGCGGGGTTTCGCATTCACCGCTGTGATGACAACGTCCAGATCGCCATCTGAGTCGATGTCGGCATAGGTGAGGCCGCGTCCGACCATGGGTTTTCCCAAATCGGCGCCGCAGTGGGCTGCATCAACACTCACAAATTCACTTCGTTGATCTTCGCCAGCGTTCCAAAAAAGGTGGGGTGGCTGTTGGTAGGTTTGGCTTTTCAGTTTCATGTGAATTTCCTCTTCAAGGTGGCCGTTGGCCGTCAGGATGTCCAGCCGACCGTCCAGGTCGTAATCGAGGAAACACATTCCAAACGTTAGTTCAATCCGGGTTTCGGGCCCCAGTCCTGTTCCCAGTGATTCATCGGTAAAAATCGGGTCCTTTGCCTGTTTCACATACAGGGAGGCAGGTTCGGTCGCAAAGTTGCCGATGATGAATCCCAGCGAATCGTCGCTTCGAAAGCAGGCTGAATCAATCCCCATCGCCCCCCGAGCATTCCCTTCTTTGTCGTAAGCAATATTTGCCATTTCTCCTTGCTCGGTGAAAGTTCCATCCTGACCATTGACAAAAAGCAGGTTGCGAACCGTATCGTTGGCGACAAAAACATCTTGCCAGCCGTCGTGATTGATATCAACGAAGCAGAGACCCAGAGATTTGTTGAGAGGCTTTTTATTTTGCCGGTCAATCAACTGGATCTTACTTTTAGCAGAGACATCGGTGAATTTCCCTTGACCATCATTTCGGTAAAGGTATGGGAAGGCACCGTCCATAACTTGGGGTTTTACGTAAGCTTTGATTTTTGCCGTCAGTCTTGCATCAAGTTCAATTTCCTTCTCAGCAGTCCAGTCAATATAGTTGCAAACAAATAAATCCAGTTTCCCATCATTGTTGTAATCGAAGAACCCACAACTCGAACCCCAGTCCTGTTCCCGCCCCCCGACACCGGCCGTGTTGGTGACATCGGAAAATTTTCCCTTTTGATTTCTGAACAAGTGGTTTTTGCCAACGGCGGAGACAAAAAGATCATTCCAGCCGTCATTGTCAAAATCACCGACAGCAACGCCCATCCCATAGAAACTGGCATCCAATCCACAAGCTTGGGTTACATCGCTAAACTTCCCGCCGCCATCGTTGGAATAGAGCTTCATGGTGGGAACGGGCTGATCCTCGGGTTGTTCTCCCGCCCAGTAGGTTGAATTCACGAAAAAAAGATCTTGATCCCCATCGTTATCGTAATCGAGAAAGGCCACGCCTCCACCCATTGTTTGAGGTAGCAGCTTTGTTCCGCGGTTGCCATTGGTATGAATAAAGTTGATTCCACAGGTGTCGGTGATATCAGTAAAGACAACAGTGGGCAAAGCGGAGGCTTCAGCTCTGGTTTCAACCTTTTGGGTCTGTTTGACTTCATCGACCACTTTTTCAGGCCGATTGGCATAGGTGTAAATGCCGAAACCAATACCCACTATCAGCAATAAGATAACGAGGGCAACCAGAGAAGCGTTGACGGCGCGTTTTACGGCTTCATCATTTCCCTCTTCTTCGTTTTCATGGCTCACTTCTTGAACGGTTTTTGGTTTTGTAATTTTGGAATTTGACATTGATTTTAAAACGGTGTGCGTAGTGATTTGAGGGGGCTGTGCAAGATCTGGGATGCAGGGGAAGTAATGGGTGAATTTATTTTGGTTTGGGTTCAGAAGTCATCTGTTCCAGTTCAAACGCATCATCGCGCTGGAGGTCGTACACAACGGTTCCCTGACTCGCCTGTCGTGCCCAAGGGTATTTTTCGCTGGCAAGTGGTACCGCGATTTGACGCGCTGAATCATCAGGCTTGTATTTTAAGTGTTCTGTTCGATGGAACTCGATTTGGGTTTCAAGATCTAGGAGCAGGGATTTTGCATCTTCACTTACTTGTCCGCTACGAACTTGGTTTTCAAGTTCAGATTTTTCA
>JAZABE010000529.1:0-5983 GCA_036137535.1 Planctomycetota bacterium
CTTCACGCTGTCAACCTTGTAAACAACCCGGCTTCCGATCGTGCAAACGGCCATCCCCAGGCAAAAGTAGACATATTTTCCAGGCAAACCGGGTAGTTCCCAGAACTTAGCAGGAACCCAAACGGAAAGTTGATGGCCAGAGTATTGGCTATAAAAAAGTATCAGCGGAAGCAGCAAGATGCCCACCGCAAAAAACGGATAGCTTGTGCGACGGACAAATTTGTTCTTCAAATGTGTGGCATGCAATCGATTAAACAGGCCAATCCAGATTGCCAGATGCCCGACTGCCGCGACCAAATAAAGAAGTAACCAGTTTGTCGGATTCATTCGAGTAGGCGATTTGCTGGATTAGCCAATTCCTGTTTAGGAAGGGGAATTTGCACGCACCATATATTCTACGGTGGAAATCAGCTGATCAACCCGAAACGGTTTGTAAAGAAACGCTTCGGGTGGCATTCCTGCTTGCCGTGTTTTGACAACTTGGTGACCGGGGTCATAACCAAACCCGGTCATCAAAATCAAAGGCGGACTTTCCATGACGTCTTTCAACTTCAAAAGCAAGTCGTAGCCCTTCAGGTCCGGCAACCGGATATCGGAAATGATTGCGTCGTACTTTTCATTACAATTTTGCAAGATCAGCAGGGCTTGGGTTCCCCGGTAGGCCGTTTCAACAATGCAACCTTGCTTCTCCAAAAGCCGATGCGCATCCTGTCGAACGGATTCATCGTCATCAATGACCAGAACATGGCGGCCTCGTAATAAAGAAGGCTGTTCAACCCGCCTGGCTGCAGCAACCTCGATTGGCGCCATTTCTTCGCCCACATTCTTGATTAACTGTTTGATTTTCAATGCGTTATTGAGAACGTCACGTAATTTTTCTTTGATCTCCGTATCGTGACCAATGAAATTGTCCATCACATTAACCGTTTGATTCAGTATCTCATCGATGGGGGCACCCACGGCACTGGTAATCGCTTGCGTATTCTGAATCGCAACATGTGCATTTTCCGCGGCTAAAAGATCGAGCGTATTTAATGCTACGGCAATGTCACGTGAAAAAATCTCGAGAAACTGCAAGTCGCCTTCAGTAAATGTATTGGGTTCATCACTCTCCACATTAAACGAACCGATCACTTCCTCATGAAGAATTAAAGGGACCGTGAGACTACTGCGTGCTCCTTCAAGCCCCTCAATGTAGAGCGGGTCCTTGTCCGTGTCCTCACACAGGTAACTTTTGCCGGTGGCAGCCACAAACCCGGTTACCCCATTGCCGTTGGCTCGCGCGTAGAGCTCCTGCTTGGATGCCTCGCTGTTAATCCCTTCCGACAACAAGGTCTCCAACCGACCCGTTTCCGAATCCTTCAACCGAATTTCGACAACATTGAAATTTAAAAGATCGCTTGTGTAGTGGATAATATTTGACTTGAGAAGCTCGATTCGCTCTTCAACCCCCATGTCAAAGACTTCCTCCGGCTTCAAATCCGCAAGTTCCAACCCAGCTTTGTGGATTGCTTCTAGTTTCTGGGCTTGGATTCTTTCCTCGGTCACGTCCCGCACTGTGACAATCAGGAACTCGCTGTTGGTCTCGGATTGCTGAATCGGCGCCGCGTGAATTTGGTAAAAATTAGACGCCCCGGTTTTGATGAACGTGCGACTGGGACATCCGCTAGCACCAACCGATTTGAACGGACAAAAATCCGGCCCAATAATTTCAACCTGATCAAAGAGTTCATTGAATTTCGCACCTACAGGACTTTCCAACCGACACCAATTCGTCAAGCACTGATTGGCCCAATGAACCCGCGTTTCACGGTCGATCAAAACGACACCGTCTGGCATTCCATTGAGGACCTGCTGGTTGCGAAACAGGTTGACAATGCTGTCAGGTGACGCCGATTCACCCGAGGAAAGGAAGACACCGTCAAAGTCATTTTGCCTGAGCAACTCAATCGCAGAGGCAGAATTGTCGCAGTCGAAGTATTTAGTGGAAGGTTGGAAAAGAACGTCAGAATCAGTCGGTGAAGCACCGCTGGGATTAATTCGCAGGATTTTTTTGATCCCGGCCAAAACGTAACTCCATTGGGGATGACAGGGGATTAATAAAATGGAGTTGGGCTCCGCAACTGACACCGGTTGACAAGAACCCTAGTGTTTCTTCGGTTGAAAAGACCCTAATCGTTGATTCGATGTTCCAATTTGGGCAAAACAAAACCATCTTTCAACTGGTATGCTGTAGAGTAGTTAATGCTGCTCTGGTCTGGATAGATGTAAATTAATTGGACAGTGGACCATTTGCCGAAAAGCCCAAACCCAGATTTCTGGTGATGACAATTGCAACCATCGACTAAATTCCGCTACAAACTGTTTAGGGCGTTGATTCCGCAACAGCCACTGTTTTGAGACTAGGATTGCCAGGAAATGGCGGCAAAAAAAAACAAAAAAAAAATCCGAACCAGCTTTAAGCAAAAATACGACGCTCGAACCCGCCAAAATGATTTGACGAGAGAGTTTGGGGGCGATGAGTCGAAAAATGATGAGCTTCACCAGCACGAACGCCTGACGGGGAAAGGGAAACTGGCTCGCAAGCGGACCATCCGGGGGCAGGAAATTCAGACCAAAGAAGGCTCCGACATCATCCTCGAAGTCGATGAGTCCAAATGCCTGCCCGGGTTAGTTTTAAGCGTGCACGGCCTCAACAGCATCGTCGAATCCGAAACAGGAACGCTCTACCAGTGCGCCACCCGGAAATTGCTCAAAACCATAAGTACGGATCAACGGCACATCGTCGTTGCCGGTGACCGGGTCCTTTTCATTCCCGCAGCCGACAACTCTGAAAGTGGCTTGATCGTCCGAATCGAACCGCGTTTCGGTACGATCAGTCGGGCGAGCAAAAATCGACAGCATGTCATCGCGGCCAATGTTGACCAGATGATCATTGTGGGTAGCGCTGCCATGCCCGATCTGAAACCACACTTGATTGACAGGTTCCTGGTAACCGCTGAAAAGTCCCAGATCCATCCAATTATCTGCGTTAATAAAATAGACCTCGTGGACCCCGTCCAACTGCAACCGGTAGTCGGGGTTTATTCTCAAATTGGCTATCAGACGCATCTGGTCTCGGCGACCCAAGGGTGGAACATTTCCCTGATCAAGCGGCAACTCCTCGGAAAACGAACCGTGATCGTGGGGCAAAGTGGCGTTGGCAAGTCATCGATTCTCAACGCGATTCAGCCCGGCCTAGAACTGAAGGTTTCGGAGGTTAGTACTGAAAACCAGAAAGGCAAACACACAACAACTTCTGCCAAGCTGATTAAATTGGATATCGACGGGTACATTGTGGACACACCCGGGATCCGTCAATTTGAACTTTGGGATGTCATTGCTGATGAAGTCGCCGGTTTTTTTCGCGAACTTCAGCCTTTCGCGGCAAAGTGTCGTTTTCCAAACTGCACACACACCCACGAAAAGGATTGCACCGTAAAAAATGCGGTTGCTGATGGCGACCTTGATCTCCGGCGTTATGACAGTTATTGCCAAATTTGCAAAGATTGTCAGACCGGTACTTGAGATCCAAGTTTCCAGTCGAACGCAACGATCTAGACCATGAAGCACGATCTAACAGTATTCGCTAATGCGCTTTTGCACTTCGAAAAAAACTATGCAAAACCACAATCGTCACTATCGAGAAGGCAATATAGCCGGCGAGAACCATGAGAAGCCCGAAATTGAAAAGTGAAATGCTCAAAAGAGAGGTGACATGAAAAGGGGCCCGTATCAACAGGTGAGTTCAGTATGAATCGCGGCTGCAAAGAATACAAACGTTTGATTGATAAAAAATCGGCGATTTTTTGGGATTCACGGACTCATCAGGTGCCTCCACACCCGTTGTTCATCGCTAGAAGCCCCGTAAGGTTCCGGAAAAGCCCAACAACAACAACAACAACAACAACAACAACAACAACAACAACACCAACAACAACAACAACAACGGCCCGCCAAAACACGAATCATCGCTGTAGTCAAAATGGCGATCTAGTCAAAATGGCGATTGAGCAACCTGATTCTGTGAACGCCCAAGCTCATCACGTAACCAATCACAATAATCGCCGCCAACCCAATGACCCCATGGTGTAATCTCATGCTTTCTGAAGCGTGGCTAAAGAAAACAATCAAGAAAGACACAAGGCACAAAAGGGTACTAAACGCCACCAAGCGAACTCGCCAAAAAAATCCGCTCACGACAATCACCAATGGATAAGTAATGTAGAGAGGTCCAATTGCGGTCTCGACCATTAGCAGGTTCAATGTCAAAAAACTGATATCGGTTGCCGCCCACGCATACTTCAAGATCTGCCGATTATCTCTGAGCCGGTTCTGTAATCCCTGAAGCACAAAACAGGCAACTGCCCAAAGTCCAATCAAAACCGTGTACTTCAAGTAGTCCGAAATTTCCGCGCCAAAAAAAACAATCTCAGTTCCATAACTGCAGGCACGCGTAAACTCTATCAAGCCCAAACCGATTAAATGGATGGCCAGACTGGGTTCCCGTCGACCCCACCTTCTCAAACTGGAAACCCAGTTCGCCCGGGAGGCTTCGACTGGATCGCCCTTCAAGAACCGCTCCAGATCATCGGCTAACGCCTTGGCAGAGGGATACCGATTCCCGGGTTTCTTCTCAAGGCATCTCCTGCAAATAACTGCAATGTCACCAGGAATGTTGGAATTCACCTTGTTCGCCATCGTCGGCTCAGAGTCCAGAATTCTCAGTAGAGTATCCACCGGGTTATCCGTTTCAAACGGGGGCCGACCCGTCCCCAGAAAATAGAGCATTGCACCCAGCGAATAAATATCTGTCCGCCGGTCCACCTGATCATTTCTGGCGGCAGCCTGCTCAGGCGACATGTAATTGATCGTTCCTAAAATCTCCCCGGTTGCAGTCAAACCATCATCGTTTTCCAGGCTCTTTACGAGACCAAAGTCCGTAATTCGCGGCCTGCCATTTTGATCAACTAGGATATTTGCGGGTTTGAGATCGCGGTGAATTAGACCGTTTTCATGGGCATGATCGATCGCAATGGCAATTTCCCTGACGAGTGAACAAGAATCTTCAATTGAAAGTCGGTTCCTCAGCTGAAATGAGTCAAGAGTTTCACCTTCAACAAACGCCATCGAAAAATAAGGCTGCCCGTTCTCAGTTCCCACCTCGTAAACGGGAACAATCCCAGGGTGATCCAATTTAGCAGCTGCCTGGGCTTCGCTGCGAAATCGCTGGACATCTGACTCGGAAGCGAGACGCCCAGAACGAATGACCTTCAAAGCAACAGTCCGGTTCAGTTGTATATCGTGAGCCTTGAAAACAATTCCCATACCACCCCGGTCTATTTCCTCAAGGATCCGATACCCCCCAATCAAGCTGGATTCACTGTCCGGTGACCTCGGCTCATCAGCCGAGTCTAAGCTGGGTGCCCTTTCATCGGAATTGTGAATCCCGGAAGCCCGGGCCCCAAAAACCCCATCATGACTGGCAAAAAACTCGCGAAGCTCACACGCCAAATCCGGGTGGGCAGCGATCATTTTCTCACGGTCAGGAATCTTCCCCTGTTCAACCGACTCAAGGAATTCTGCAATGACCTCTTCAATCGTGTTCATCACATTGCTTTCGGGTTCGGGTTATCCGGTATGACGGGCTCAGTTCCTTGACTTTGCTGAAAGACAATGCGGAACAATAGTGGAACCAGTCCGATCAAACCGATGCCCAGTACGATTGGCCACGAAACCAGGCTTTGGGTGCCGTGAACCAGGAATTCCTCGGCCGAGGGCAACTGCATCCCCAGATAAACAAAAGCAAAGTTGAGAGGTAACATGCCCAGCATCGTTGCCAGGAAATAGGTGGGCACTCTAATCGGCACCAAGCCAAGTACCAAGTTCACCACAAAATAGGGAAAAACTGCAATCATTCGAAGGGACACCACATAAAATGCTC
>JAZABE010000530.1:0-1175 GCA_036137535.1 Planctomycetota bacterium
GGAATGTTCGATACCGGAAATTGTTGAGGTGATGCCAGGACCCGATTTTCCGACGGGCGGAATCATTTGCGGTCAATCGGCCGTCCGCCGAGCCTACACCACTGGACGAAGTACCATCGTAGTCCGGGCCCGTTGCGAAATTATTGAACGTTCCAAAAACCGGCACCAGATAGTGGTGACCGAGATTCCTTTTCAGCAAACCCGCGACAACGTGGTGGAAAAAATTGCCAACGTGATCAAGTTGGACAAAATCAAGGGAATTACCGGGATCAGTGATGTCAGCGATCTCAAAGAACCGGTGCGTTTACTGATTGATGTGAAAGCAAATGAAGATCCGGATGTGATCTTGAACCAGCTTTATCAGTTCACACCTTTGCAATCCTCCTTCTCCATGATCTTCCTGGCGTTGGTTGACGGGAAACCCCGGGAATTGACCATTAAGCAATTGCTGGAAGAATTTATCCGTCATCGAATTACTGTGATTCGTCGTCGGACTCAGTTTTTGCTCGCCAAGGCAAGAAAGCGAAAACACGTAGTCGAAGGCTTGTTGTTGGCGTTGGCAGATATTGATTTGATTATCAAGACCATTCGAGCGTCCAAGACGCAGGCAGAGGCCAAACAGGGCTTGATGGGAGTGAGTTGCCCAGCATCGATGATGAAAAAAGCCTTGGGAGACTCAGGGTTCGAGGCGTTTCAAAATGAAAGAGGCGTGGCGGATGAATATCAATTGACGCCGATCCAGGCGGACGCCATTTTGAAAATGACGTTGGGTCAATTGGTCAATCTGGAACAGGAAAAATTAGGAAACGAACACCAGGCTTTATTGGCTGAAATCGGTGATTATCTTGAAATTCTCAATGATGAGGAAAATATTCGAGCGATCATCCGTGACGACTTGGAAGAAATTCAAAAAAAGCATGGTAACGATCGGCTGACAGAAATCACGAATGAAGACTTGAGTGATATCGATCTCGAAGACTTGATCACCGAAGAGAATATGGTCGTGTCCATCAGTCACCGCGGTTACATCAAGCGAACACCCGTCAGTACCTACCGGGCCCAACGGCGTGGCGGTAAAGGTCTCAAAGGAGCCAAAACGGATGAAGAGGATCCGATTGAACATCTTTTTGCGGCCAGCACCCACGATTATCTTTTGTTTTTTACGACCAAAGGAC
>JAZABE010000531.1:0-2538 GCA_036137535.1 Planctomycetota bacterium
GCTTGAATCCTCGATACACTTCAAAAAGTGGCATTGCAAATCCTTCACATAGCCACTGATCGACTCCTGGTCCAAACCTTGTTGATGAAACAACTCCATGACGGCGTTAAGTCGATAAATTCCGCTCGGATCAAAAGTGGCCCCGGCAAATCGCTGACCGTCACTTGGAAAGGAAACCAGATCTGTCGATTTTCGTTCCAATTCAGTAAAACCAGCGTACCAGCCGGTTTGCAGGGGAACGAGGGCACAGCTCCTGGGAACGTGCATAAAGCAGACACCTTCCCCGCCTTGGGCGTACTTGTAGCCACCGGCGAGGAAGAACATCTGGTTCTTGATTGAACCCAGGTCAACGGGTACGGCAGCGAACGAATGATAGCCGTCAATGACGGTTGCTGTGGCATTGACATGGACATCCCGCACCAAAGAATCCAGGTCAGGAACCCCAAGACCCGAACTAAAAAAAATACTACTGACAAAAATCAAATCATAGGCATTGGTGATCGCGCAATCCCGAAATCGTTGCTGAAACGATCCAAATGGCATCGCATCAACAACGTCAACTTCCGCAAGTCCGACTTCGATCAATCGCCTAATCTGCCGGTCAAAACTATGAAACTCACTGTCACTGGTAAGGATGCGAATCCTCTCCTGAGTCAAGAAGCAGGAGAGAACCCGGTAAAGTAATTCATGGGTATTGGGAGCAAAGACGATCTGACCGGGTTCACCGGTATTGAGCCAATCGGCCAGGTAGCCCTGTGCCTTGGGAATGATTTCACTAAAGATGTATTCCCATTTCCTGTCAACCAACCGAATACTGTCGTCCCAGTACTGCTGGTGAGCATCGCGAGAGACGTCGGGCCAAGGGTGGTGGCTGTGCGCCGCAAAATGCAAAAACCCAGAATTGGCGTCATGGAACCGCGAATAGAATTGTTTGTACATTCCGGTCCCTATCGGATTTCAAGAACCAGGTTCGTCAGGATCTTTAAAGTAACCTGCACTTGATTTCAAATACCTTGATCTCCGGATTTGGACCGACTCATCGTTAACCTCGTGTTCATTGCGAAGATCATTCAGATTGGCAATCGTAAACCGACATTTCAGGATGTGAACCCGATACTCGATGTAATCAGCCTTTTCTTTCTCTAAACCACCCAGCAAATAGCTTCCGAGTTCTTCCCGGGTTGGAACGCCCAGCTGATTACGTCGCCAAATTTCCCCCAACGTATGAATTCCTGCATCGCGACGGCCATTAATGTGAGACAGACGAAGCAAGAGCTCTGAGTCAGCAGCAAGTTCGCGTTCGATCACTGACGCTCGCTCGGCATCCAGCGTTTCATCAAGATAAGCTTCAAGCTCGGCTTCTGTAAATTTAGACATCGAATGGATTACAACAAGACAAGGAACCGGCAAACCGTTTGAGTATCGCCCCGTCCATAGATCGAGGGTTTCAATCGCCTGGAATCCTAATTTTATGGGTAGAAAGTTGATTAAACAACAACCGGCAGGTTATGCAACGGATCGATTCTGAGGGAGTTCTGTGGCAACAGTTGGCTGAACTTCTTCATGAAGGGGTTGATCACCTGACGATTCGTATCCGGCCTTGGAACAGGCGATCTTTGTTTTTTGTTGCTGGTCCTGCTGAAGTTCTTCCACCAAAAAGGGATCAAGGTTTGGTGCCAAACCATTTTGAATTGCCCACAATCTTGCCTGTTTAGTAAACGCATAAAACGCCCAGATCATTGCAAGCTGAAGGCCAATCAAGCCATCGAGAAACCCAAGTTGTAAAAAATAGTCTCGAAAAAACCGCCACGAAGGCCGCCAGATCATTTGAAAAAAGTTCGTCCGCTTCCCGGCTTCGTTCCATTGTTTAGCCTGCAAGGCAGTGTAACGATCCAACTTGCGGAAGAAATCATCATAGGACCAATAAGAATAATGGGTCATTCGGTTTTTAAGGGTTCCAACCTTACCCGATGAAACGTTGACCTCACCATGGTCACTGGGTCCTTCATAGCGTGATAAATCCCGCCTAAACAGTCGCAGGACACAGTCATTATTCCAACCACCATGCCGAATCCGATGGCCCATAAAATGATTCGCCCGGTAAATCCAGTAGCCGTCATTCTTAGGATCACCGGAAAGCAACCGTGTGATTTCTTTCGCAAGCTTGGGCGTCACGCGTTCATCCGCATCGACCAACAGAATCCAGTCGTTTTTGGATTGTGGAATGGCCCAATTCTTGAAATCGCCCGAAGTGCGATATTCCCTTTCAATAATTTTGCAGCCACCGATCCTTTTAACAATAGTCAACGTACGATCCGTAGAACCACTGTCAGCCACGATGATTTCGTCAGCAATCTCAGCAAAGCTGGATATGCAAGCACCAATGTTGGCTTCCTCATTCTTGCACGGAACAATGACGGTGAGTTTGTTGAGGTTGCCAGACACGATCGAAGTTTAAGGAAGATGCAAAAAGGGAGAGACCAACCCAGTTTTAACACTTGGCGGAATATTTTGTGAAATTACAAGAAAAACAAGGCT
>JAZABE010000532.1:0-1497 GCA_036137535.1 Planctomycetota bacterium
TGCCATCCGGGTCCCAACGATAAACATCAAAGCTATCTAACTCCAACTCCTCCGGCCCAACATATTTCGGGTCTGTAAAGTAAACGCGACCCTCCCGGTCAATGACAATATCATTTGGTGAGTTAAATCGTTTCCCCTGAAACTCCGCTTGTAGTATTTTAACCGAACCATCATTTTTGAATTCCACCAAGGCACGATGCCCTCCCAGGGGTGATGCACAACAACCCAGCAGGCGGCCATCCCGGGCAAACATTAGACCGTTGCCCATTCCACTGTCTGGACAATAAACCTCTGTCTTCCCTGACCGGGGATCGAACCTCATTACGCGGGCGGGCCCGGAATCAAACGGTTGTGCGAAGTCCGAGAAGTACATCCGCCCGTCAGGACCAGCCGCTGCTCCTTCTGTAAAACCGCCATCTTCCCAAAGTGTTTCAAGGGTTGCACCTGAAACTAGAATTCCCTCACCCCCCTCGATTTTCAATTCATCCGCCATGGTGACTCCAGCCATTAGCATGGTTACCAAACAACTACGATAAAGTCCTTGCATCTCGTGTGCCCTTTCTGAACGTCCGGTCGCGACACTTCTTTAGTGGAACAGTCCACCCGTGACAATCGCTTCGACTCGTTTGAATGTTGCATTCCATTGTACCACTTCAATATTGATTTCGCCCTCCAGCGGAAAATCAGCCTCTTCAATGATTTCAACAAGTGAATCGTGAAAATAGAGCTCGACTGAAGTTCCATCTGAAAGGGTTCCCATAATCGTTCGCCCCTTCTGATAGCCTTCGGGAAGACGAAATGAGAACGTGCGTTTCGAGGATTCAAGTTGAATCCTTATCGTGTGGATAGAGCTGATAAAATCATTTTGCAGCTGTTTAGCTTCCGGCGAATAGGGCTTGGCGGCTTTCAATGCCTGCACTTGATCTTCGAGCCTGTCCTCATGGAACACGTCTGCGTCAACCGACAAGGATTCCAATTCATCCTGCTGCGAAGATCCGTTTTGGTCATTTTCGACACCACTAGTTTCCTGCGTGATATTTCCGGTCTCAGCTGCCATCTCAGACCGGTCTCCGGAAACATCCGCCTGAGATGGTGGCTCCTGGTTTACCCTCCGATGTTCATCCCAATCATCTCCTGTTTTTACGCCCGGATCGGTTAATTCGTCGTTGGCTTGAGTCGAATTCGTCTCCGGCTCCTGTGCAGCCTCAGCGTTTATCCTCGGATTGCCGGGAATCCCGGTGGTTTTGGACTCCGAAGTTCGCGGGACAACAAACTCACGATGGAAATGCACCAGCTTCGAGGCCGGGTCCACCATTTGCACCAGGGCGATCCACCCCTGATACTCTGCCATCGTGATCGTCAGTTTCTCACCTTGCTTGATGCGGTGCTGAATAGATCGCAACCAGCGTCTGCGATGACGAGAAAGATTAACTTTCGAATTCACCACCAGGCCCGTTACTTCCTGGCGTCTATGCTGACGAATAATTCGCTTCTTCT
>JAZABE010000533.1:0-1925 GCA_036137535.1 Planctomycetota bacterium
AATCACCGGTTCTGAAATGTTTGGTCCTCCGAGACATTCGACAGTGAGTCCGATTAAATATTCGGCCTGGGTCCTGCTCGTAGTTTTGCTGGGGCAGTTTAGTCGCTCGACAATTCTTTCTCAGGAAATTGAACCTTCAGTCGCCGTTCTGTACCAGCAACGGGATACAAAATCAGTTCCCGATTTTCAGCGGCACGTGGTGCCTGTTCTCGGAAGGCTGGGTTGTAATTCTGCCAAGTGCCATGGGTCGTTCCAGGGGCAGGGCGGTTTTCGTTTGTCACTTTTTGGCTTCGATTTTCGTTCAGATCACCAGGCAATCATTGGAGATGCTACTTCCGAGGAGGGAAAAAGATCTACCCCGGGGTGGCCCGATCAGAGCCTGATCCTCAAGAAAGCGACTGAACAGATTGACCATGAAGGTGGAAAGCGAATGGAACTCGGTTCCTGGGAATACCATCTCTTGGCTCGCTGGATCAAATCGGGTGCCAAGGGTGCCAAGGTCGAGACGATTGAATCTCCCCCAAGTCCGGGTGAAACCAAGTTTGCGGTTGATGAAAAAAAGTTTTTTCGTGAGAAGATTCAGCCAATCTTAGTCGACCATTGTTACGAGTGCCATGGTTACACCAATCCGAAATCCGGTTTGTCATTGAATCGTCGTGATCGATTGATTGAGGGAGGCAGCCGGGGAAAGGCACTGGTTGTCGGAAACCCTGCGAAGAGCCTGCTAATGGAGGCCGTGCTGCACACGGGGGACCTGAAGATGCCACCCAGTGGAAAACTCAAGAAATCTCAAATTGAGGACCTGGAACAGTGGATTCAAATGGGAGTTCCTTGGTCGGATTCGCTTGATGAGGTTGCCGGCGAGACCCAGCAAAAACTGGTTCAGCTACATTTTGAGCCTGAGCAAATCCTGTTCCATGGTCCCGCGGTGCCAATGCAAGTCCGGCTAATCGCGGAGTGGGAGAATGGCTTGCGAGAAGATGTGACCTGCCTAGCCCGTTTCCAGACCAATAACGATGCTGTGGTTTTGGTGAACCGGGATGGATTGGTCCGGTCGGTTGGACCGGGTGATTCCCATATCGTTGCATTCTATGACAACGGGGTTGCCGCGATTCCAGTGATTCGGCCTTACGAGAGTCAAGTCGGGCCAAAGGTTTCCCCAGACGCTGGTTCATTGCAAAGTGATCACCCAATTGATCGATTAATTCACTCGAAGCTGGAAAAACTCAACCTGATACCCTCGAGAATCTGTTCTGATAGCGAATTCCTGCGGCGGGTCAGTATTGATTTGACGGGAACTTTACCGACTCCGGAAGAAATCAGGAAGTTTCTGGACGATGGCTCGGCCAAAAAAAGGCTAAAGAAGGTTGACGAATTATTGACGCGATCGACTTACGCAGCCTGGTGGTCCAACAAACTCTGTGATTTTACCGGGTGCAATCCGAAATCCATCAGTAGCTTGCTGGAAGTGGCCATAGAAGAAGGTTATGTCAAGGCTTCACTGTGGTACGACTGGATTTTTGAACGAGTGAATCAAAATGTACCTTACGATCAGTTAGTTAAGGGAATCATGCTGGCTGAGATTCGATCCGGGGTTGGAGAGGATAGCATGCCCTATTTTTGGACTCGCCAAAGCTTGAAGGAATCCAAAGACACTGCGATGTCAGTGGCGCATGCTTTTCTAGGAATCCAGTTGCAGTGCGCGGAATGCCATAAGCACCCATTTGACCAGTGGACCCAAGCGGACTTCCGTGATTTTTCGAAATTTTTTGATACCGTCACCTATGGCAAACAGAATTCCAATGCGCAGAACAATAGCCAGTTACGGTTGCTGAGGAGTGGTCGGGTTCAAATCAACCGGGGCGACGATACAAGGCAACCTGTTTTTGATTGGATGACTGCAAAAGAGAACCCTTGGTTTGCTA
>JAZABE010000534.1:0-6479 GCA_036137535.1 Planctomycetota bacterium
GTGGTTTCCAAAACAAAACCCAGGTATTTACCAGTTTCGACCAAAGTACGTCCCAAAGTTGGTTCCTCAAACGACCCAGTCAACGACGCTTCAGGCTCAAACTCAGGTGATTCAGCGGCCCGTTACCACAACGCAGTACGTCAATGAAACGGTCACTCGGAAAGTGCCTTACACTGTCCAAAAATGGATCCCAGAAGTCACGGTCCGCAAAGTACCTTACACTGTCCAAAAGCCGGTCACCCGGCGAGAGGTCAGGCGGGTTCCGTATACCGAAACGACGTATGTTCGAGAAACTGTGACCCGCAAGGTTCCCCTGGAAACCGTCACCTACAAATGGGTGACTCGAGAAGAGAAGTATCCGGTTGAAGTGACGGAGTGGGTGCCTTACACCGAGCACATCGAAGAAGCTCGGACCATTTCTCAATGGGTGCCGTTTACTGAAAAGGCCGCTGTTTTACGGCCAAACTACCAGATGAAAACTGTCGAAGAGAAAGCCGGCCAAGCTCAAGCTGCAGACGAACAGCCGGCGATCACCCCGGAAGAGGCGAAAACCGCGAAAACCAAGGGCGACCCCAGTGCGAATGCCCCCAGTGCGAATGCCCCCAGTGCTACGGAACCTTTAGCCAAAGATCGCGTTCCTTTGCAAAAATAGTTCCTTGAGGTTGGGTAGGAAAAAGACTAAAACTGAAGGTTCCCCAAGGCAAACTGAACCGGTTTGCCTTTTTTGTTTTGTTTTACCGTAACGTTGATGCCAGACACTTCCTTTCCGTTACAGAATCGATTGGTTGCTTTTTGCGGAAAACTCGGTGGAGTTTCCAAGCGGGAAGCGAACCGCCTGGTGAAAAACTGTGGGGGGACGCCGGTTGACCTGGAGAATGAACAGCTGGATTTGGTGGTGTTGGGAGCGGATGAACTGCCCATCTCGCGAAAACAGGAACTCTTGAACGAAAACCTGCGTCACCGTCTCCGGAGTGGCCATTTGGAAGTCATTTCCGAAACACAGCTCTGGGAACGCCTTGGATTTGTGGACGAGGAGAGCGAGGTCCAGCGGCTTTACACGCCGGCGATGGTTGCAGACCTCCTCAAGGTTCCCGTTGCCTGTATTCGGCGATGGCATCGTCGAGGGTTGATTCAACCACGGAAAGAAGTCCATCGCCTCCCGTACTTTGATTTTCAGGAAATTAATACGGCACGTAGACTGGCTGAATTGGTGGAGGGTGGGGCGTCTCCCTCAAAGATCAAAAAAAATCTCGAACAGTTGGCAGAGCTTCTTCCTGGTATTGATCGACCACTGGCACAACTATCGGTCATTATCGAAGGCAAGAATGTCTTGTTGCGTCGAGACGATGGAGTGATTGAACCCAATGGGCAGATTCGTTTTGACTTTGAAGAATCCGAAACTGTTGAGGAAGAAGAGGAGTTCGAGGAGGGCATCAGCCTTTTGTTTCCTTCGTTGGAAGAAGAGGCAGAATTAGATTATTCCAGTTGGACGTTGGATGATCTGGTCGAACATGCTTGCAACCTAGAAGACGATGGCAATCTCCGGGAAGCAATCGAAGTGTACAGGACTGCCCTGTTTTCCTTTGGGCCCAAGGCTGAAATCAATTTCCAACTAGCCGAGCTGCTTTACCGGATCGGCGAAATCGAAGCAGCCCGTGAACGATACTATGCGACGATCGAACTGGATGAAGAATTTGTAGAGGCTCGTGCCAATCTGGGTTGTGTCTTAACGGAACTTGGACAGGATGAATTGGCGGTGTCAGCCTTTCAAGGGGCATTGGAATTTCATACCCATTTTCCAGATGTGCATTTTCATTTAGCTCGAACCTTGGATCGACTCAAACGAAATGAAGAGGCAGAAACGCATTGGCGGGAATTCCTTAAAATGTCTCCCGAAAGTTCCTGGGCTGCCGAGGCGCGGGAGCGACTCAAAATCAGGTCGGTTTCTGAAAACGACCCGGTTTAAACCAGGACATTGTTTCTCAATTTTCATGCCCATTCATCGGTGTTTTGGGAAGTCAGTCAACCTTTCAATTTGTCCACGGGAATTTCGTCTTTCAGGGAGTGGACCCCGTAATCCTGATCCACCGAATAGGCTGAGATCAATCCCCGTGTTGTCGGCTTTCGCCCGGTTTTGTTCTGGGGTTGCCGGTTGAATGATTCAAAACGAGTCGGTAGAACAACACTCTTCGATAGCTTGGATCGAAATGAATCTTGGAAATACAGAACCCTGTTTTTAGAAACGACGAACCATGGCAAGAATTAATGAAAATTTCCTGAAACTCAAAGCAGGGTACCTGTTTCCTGAAATCGCTCGGCGCGTCAACGCTTTTGCCGAGGCTAATCCTGAAGCTCCGATCATCAAAATGGGCATTGGGGACGTTACTGAGCCCTTGCCCGCTGCCATTGTCCAAGCGATGCATCAAGCGGTGGACGAAATGGGTATCCGTTCTTCATTTCGAGGCTATGGACCAGAGCAGGGTTACGACTTTCTGCGGGAAGCTATCGTTGAGAATGAGTATTCCCGTTTGAACATCGCTGCAGACGAAATTTTTGTTTCCGATGGATCCAAGTGTGACTCAGGGAACATCTTGGATATTTTTGGGACCGAAAACCGAATTGCCATTACTGATCCCGTTTACCCGGTCTATGTCGATACAAATGTCATGGCAGGTAACACCGGTGCAGCGGATGCCAACGGAAAATATGGTGGTCTGTTATACATTCCGGTGACTGAGGAAAACCAGTTTGTTCCGGCTGTGCCCGCTGAACCAGTGGACCTGATCTATCTTTGTTACCCCAATAACCCGACCGGGACGGTCGTGGGAAAGGACGTGTTAAAGTCTTGGGTCGATTACGCAAAATCGAATCAGTCGATTATTCTCTATGATGCCGCTTACGAAGCTTATATCACCGAGGACGGAATTCCCCGTTCAATCTACGAGATTGAGGGGGCGCATGATGTTGCGATCGAGTTTCGTAGCTTCAGCAAAAATGCTGGATTTACCGGGACTCGTTGCGGTTACACGGTGGTCCCTAAACAATTGAACGGGAAAACTGCCGATGGAACATTGCAGTCCATCCACGCCCTCTGGAATCGACGGCAATCAACGAAATTCAATGGGGTCTCCTACCCGGTTCAGGTGGCGGCCGCGGCCGCGTTTTCCGAACCCGGTAAAGCGCAGATTGCTGAGTTGATTGCTTTTTACCTCACGAATGCAGGCCTTTTGCGGGCCGGGCTGCAGTCGGTCGGAATTCAAGTTTATGGGGGTGTCAACGCTCCCTATGTCTGGTTAAAAACTCCCCACGGTTTATCGAGCTGGGATTTCTTTGATCAATTGCTGGATAAAACGAATTTAGTGGGCACGCCTGGAAGTGGTTTTGGCTCTGCCGGAGAGGGTTATTTTCGTTTAAGTGCCTTCAACAGCCGGGAAAATATCGAAGTTGCCGTGGAAAGGCTTAAAAAGTATTTCGAGTAGGATCCTCGGAAAGTCGGGTGCAGTCGCCCTGAATTCAATCACCCCCGTTCAGCCCCAAGCGGCGGCCCGCCAACAGTTGATCGTTTGCGGAGACCATTGAAGCGTTGCCGTAAGATCTCTAACTAGCTGATCAAACCGAGGCCGGGCAGAAATTTTTTTTGCTAGCATCGCTTGATAAACTTTGATGATTTTTCAGATTAGTCAAAGTTTGCCGATTCCAGTACCGATAAACCCAATATCCAGTCTTGCGGACTACCGTGCCCGGACTGGCCAAGGGGGGATCTTCATTGCTTCGAACTCCGACGTCGCAACGAAATCCAGCAAAGCCAAGCTTTGCAAAACAAGGAATTGCACAAGGATAACTCTATGAGTTCCCCCGTACGTAAAGCCATGGTTTATTCCATGGTTTTGTTGATCGTGTCGACCGGCTGTCAGCCGGGTCGCCCGATTTACTTCAATGAATCTGGTGACCTCCAGTATTACGTCGATCAACAGGTTGATATTCGATATGCCGATACGGAAATCGGCTTGCTGGAAGAAGTTACCCAGGCCCGTCCACCGCTGACCTTGCGCGACCGGGAAATCTCGGCTTTCTGGGATCTGACGCTTGAAGATGCAGTGAATATCGCACTGAAGAACACTAAAACAATCCGGGCGACCGGGCGACCGACTCAAGTCGGTTTTGCGATTCAGGGAACCACGGCCTCGGTCATCGACAATCCGGATGCGCCCACGATCTACGAGGTTGGCATCCGGGAAACCGAGCCTAGTTCACTCCCCATTCCGGGGCAGATCACATCACCCGAATTACTTTCCACCAACACCACTTTAGATTCCAACCAGGGCGTGGAAGCCGCTCTTGCGGAATTTGATGCTCACGTTAGCAACCGTCTGTTTTGGAACACGACGGATCGACCTCGAAACTTTGTTTTTCCTAATCTCGAGCAGCAGAACAATGAAGCCAGTGATGTTACTTATCAAACGGAGCTTTCCAAGAAAACTGCAACCGGGACAATTTTTCGGATGCGCACTGCAGCGGATTTTAATAGTAACAACAACATTCTCGGGTTTAACCAGGCCTTGGAAAGTGCTTACACAGCCAGGCTAGAGTTTGAAATCAACCAACCGTTGCTGAGAGGCCGCGGGACCGCGATCAATCGCACCCCGGTCATTGTTGCCCGCTTAGGCGGTGATCAGACAGCAGCCAATACAGAGTTTTTTCTGCAAAACATGTTGACGCAAATCGAGGTAGCCTACTGGAATCTCTACAATGCCTACCGCCAGTTCGAAGTTGCCAAGGAATCAGTCGAAAATTCGATCAAGGTTTATAATATTGAAAAGGATAATTTTGAAATCGGGGGTTCCCAACGTTCTACGAAAGCAACGGTTTCTCGGGCAACTGAGCAATACCACAGTTTTGTCGGCAATCTGAACACCGCTTACGCAGAGCTGCAACGGCGCGAAACGGACATGCGTTTCCTGCTCGGCATTTCATCCAGCGACGGTAATTTTATTCGGCCAATTGATGATCCCGTTACCGGTGAAATCGATTTTGACTGGTACGAGTCCATCAACGAAGCGTTGGTCAACCGTCCCAATCTGCGGATTAAACAATTTGAAATAAAGAAAAAAGAGCTCGCAGTCAACTACGCCAAAAATGGGCTATTGACGCAACTTAATTTTGTTTTTCTTTACCGGTTCCTCGGACTTGGCGATGAACTTTATGGAAGCGACGGAATTGATTTCCCTTCTCAAAATTCAGGTGCCGTAGACAACCTTTTCAGTGGTGAATCACAGGAAATACAAATTGGTTTGCAGGGAGGTTTTACTGTTGGCCAACGGCGAGAAATGTTGAACGTGCGGAATGCTCAACTCAAACTGGCCCGTGAACGGGCAAGGTTAGAAGATATGGAACTCGATGTTGTCTTTGAGCTTGATCGAGCTTTTAAAGGATTGGTTTTTCATTACGAACAAGCCAAGGTAAATGCAAATCGTTGGCTTGCTTCCCACGAAGAGGTCAGGACTTATGCAGATCTAAGGGACCAGGGTATTGATATTACCAATGTCCTTGAGGCCCAACGCAATGAAGCTCAGGCAAGGATTGCCTTTCACGACAGTATCGCCAACTACAACCAATTTATTGCGTTGATTCACCGGCTTAAAGGCAGTGCGTTGCAATATTACAACGTCCAATATGGTGAAGGCCCTTGGCCGGCTAAAGCTTACCACGACGCCGAGGAACTGGCACGCAAGCGAAGTGCAAGTCGCCCGATCAACTATGGGTTTACCCGACCCGGCACGGTGACCAACGGGACGGAGCTGCCTTTGCCGGGAGACGCTTTCAGCGAAGTTAGGATCGAAGACACCGTGATTGATGAAGGCATCATTAGCGAATCGGTCATTGATGGAGAGATAATGCGTGAAGAAAACCTGAGCCCACTGCTAGAAGTGGAGGAAGGCGAAGAACTCGAGGAGGTTCAACCTGGCTCCGAGGAACCGATTCCGGGATTGCCCAAAAATGAACCGCCAAAGGGAAAGACAACAGCCAATCAAAAAGCGGGTGCAATCCTGCAGGCTTCCTACTTAGAGACACAAAATCCGGAACTTGAACCGGAAACAATCAAATGGCATCAAATGGGTTTTGGTAACGGTGCTGAGGGTCCGGGGAGGACTCAGGCAAAGTTGCGACTTATTGATTAATCCTATAATTCTGGTTCTCCAGAAATCGGACGCAATTCCGGAATCTCGTTTGTTGGCTTGGATGCCGCAAACGAGATTTTCGTTTCTTGAGTTCAGATTGAATCTTGGGCAAACTCTTGCCCGTAGTTTGTCAGGGCATTGCTGAACGGCTTCTTTGGATTTCTATTAAATTACGCTTGATTTAAGAAAGTCAATCGCGGCAATCGCCTTGCCTACCGAATTCTATGTTCACTCGGACCATCTGTTTTGGACAACCCGGGGGCTCGCAACGACCGGTCGAGTCGATCTAGAATCGATTGT
>JAZABE010000535.1:0-3389 GCA_036137535.1 Planctomycetota bacterium
CAGGCCGGCCGATTTTCAACTCGACCCATGCAACAATTTATCGAGCAAAGAAGGCCCGACATACTCGCAGAGATCAAAGACGGTATGCCGATATTTAAACGGAAACCTCCAGAATTACCGGTACTTAAAAACCCCAATCCATAAGTCCAACCCGGTATTTCCTGGGCAGTTAACTGGCAAAACGTGACAATAAAACCGAAATTTCAGTGATTTGCCGATTGAAACGGCGGGGGAACCCGCTTTCCGCAACAAATGCTTGCTTTTCCTGATATTTTTCGCCTATTCGGGCACCGTTGGATTACACTCGTGCGTTCCATTGAAAAATGCAGGCAGCCTTTTTCTGCGGGTCATTTTCCCGATGACCCCCGTCGCATAACGGTTGTTTCCGTAGATCAAGCTTAAAAATCACGTCGGCCAGTTGGTTGGGGTCATTTTAAACACATCCACTCATTACACAGAAGTTCCTTTCCAGAATCCCAGTCAATGCAAACCACCGAATCTCCGGTTCCCCTAGAACCCGTTCTCGAAACCAACGTTCCCCTGAATGATTCTCCAGCGAACCCCCAAAACCTTTTCTCCGTTCTCGGCTTGAACCCAGGCTTATCAGAAACCACTCGCCAGCTGGGTTACGAGCATCCAACACCCATCCAATCTGAAACCATTCCCGTATTACTCTCGGGACAAGACGTTTTGGGCCAAGCGCAGACTGGAACAGGAAAAACGGCGGCATTTGCCTTGCCGATTTTAAGTCAATTAAAACTCCAAGAAAAACGAGCTCAATGTTTAGTTTTGGCGCCCACCCGGGAATTGGCGATCCAGGTCGGACAAGCTTTTCAACAATACGGCACTTCATTGAAAAATCTTAACGTCGCGACAATCTGCGGTGGCCAAGATTATCAAAAACAAATCCGGCAACTTAGAAAAGGTGCTCACATCGTGGTCGGAACTCCTGGTCGCGTCATTGACTTAATCCAGAAAAAAGAACTGGCACTTTCTCACCTTCGCTGGGCCGTTCTGGACGAGGCCGATGAAATGTTACGAATGGGATTTGAGGAAGACGTTCAGTGGATTTTATCTCAAACGCCCAAGACGGTATCCATGGCCCTGTTTTCCGCAACACTTCCCCCACAAATCCAGGAAATTTCAAAAAACTATTTAAAAAATCCCGTTCGAGTTTCCATTCAGCAAAAAACGTCCACTGCGGAAACGATCGCCCAAAAATACATCGTGGCCCACAACAATCAAAAAAAAGACGTCTTGGCTCGACTGCTAGAAGCCAGCCAAATTGACGGAGCCATCGTTTTCGTGAAAACCAAAAGCAGCACCGAACCGTTGGCTGAATTTCTTCAAAAGCGGTTAGGCTTTCCCGTTTCTGCCATCAACGGCGACATCCCTCAAACCCGGCGGGAACAGATTATTTCCAATCTGAAATCCGGAAAAACAGATGTGATTGTCGCGACGGACGTTGCCGCGCGGGGACTCGACATTGAACGGATCAGCCACGTAATCAATTATGACTTACCCCAGGATATTGAAAGTTATGTTCATCGCATTGGCCGGACAGGACGAGCGGGGAGGGCAGGTTGCTCCGTTTTATTCCTAAAACCCAGCGAAGAAACGGTCTTGAAAAAAATCACACAGTCTACTCAACAGCCTATTCAAAAATACCAACTCCCCTCAAAACGTGACGTCAATCAGTCCAGGATCAAGCAATTTCATCAATCGATTTTAAAGAACCTCGAACATCCTGAATTGGACCAATGCAAGTCTATCATTTCACAACTTCAATCCAGCCATTCCATCAGTTCGGAAGACATTTCGGCAGCGTTGGCACTGATGCTCAACAGTGGGCAGCCTTTCCTTCAAACGGAAGATCTAAAACTACCTGAATTCAACCAATCCAAAAGAGGAAAAAACGGTTCAAAGGAATTCATTCGTTCGCCAACACGATTCGGTTCCCGGGGTGCCAAGAACTTAAAAACGTACCGAATGGAAGTCGGGAGTCGCCACAATGTCAAACCCGGAAATATAGTTGGTGCCATTGCCAATGAAATCGAAATTGACAATGAAAGTATCGGCCGAATCAAAATTTTTGCCAAATTCAGCATTATTGATCTTCCTGATGATCTATCGACCGAACAACTCAAAAAACTGGGAAAGGTTTCCATCGGGAAGCGACCGCTAAAAATAACCGAAGACTCAAGGAAGAAACCCAGCAAATTTAAAAAATTCAGCGGAGAGACTACGCCTTCTCAAAAACGCCAAAAGGCGAAACCAAAGTGGACAATCAAGCCGCCTCAAAAACGGAAACACTTTACACAAAGTTTTTAGTTCTGTTTAGCCAATCGGCGGTTTGTTTTGAAGACAATTAACAATCTTGCCAGCTAGGCACGGTTTAATACCAGAATTCGGCACTGTCTAGTTCCCGTCAAAACGGCTGAACTATTCAACGGGCGTGGGACGTTTCTTTGCCAAAAGACATCCGGCTAGGATCAGCTGAAACTTGAAATCCCTCCTTAAAAAGTTTAGGATCGTTGGCTCGTTCGTGATTCCCAAACAACATGACCCCATGAGCTCTGAACCCGAAATCTCGACTCACGACGACACGACCGAAAGTGGTGAATTAAAACGTACACTGGGTCCTATAATGCTCTGGGGCTTGGGAGTCGGTTATGTGATTTCCGGCATGTATTTTGGCTGGAATCTAGGACTCCCCGCGGGCGGGACTTTGGGTCTCGCAATCGCGACCGCTTTCATCATCATCCTCTACGTCACCTTTACATTCAGTTACACCGAGTTGGCTTGCGCCATTCCGAAAGCCGGTGGCGCGTTTGATTACTCCAACCAGGCGCTCGGCGCCAACTGGGGATTCCTGGGCGGAATGGCGCAAAACGTGGAATTTATTTTTGCGCCACCGGCGATTTCTATCGCCATCGGCGCTTACCTAAATACGTTCAACGCTTCAGCGGAACTTGACCTGACTATCCCAATCGCCATTTCCGCTTATCTGGTCTTCACCGGGATTAATATTCTCGGTGTGAAAATTGCGGCTTCACTGGAACTGATTATCACCGTGATTGCAGTCGGCGAACTGCTCATCTTCGCCGGAGCTACGCTACCCCATTTTGAAATGGTGAATCTCACGAGAAACGCATTGCCTCACGGTATACCGGGAATTTTTGCAGCGATCCCATTTGCGATTTGGTTTTTCTTAGCCATTGAAGGCGTCGCTAATGTAGCCGAAGAAACGATTAACCCCCAACGTAACGTGCTCATCGGATTTGGTTCTGCGATTACGACACTGGTAATTCTTTGCATCTTAACGTTCGTCTCTGCAGTGGGTGTTGGTGGTTGGGAATCCCTAGTCTACGAAAACGGCAAAGGGGGCG